>CAJTYO010000022.1 GCA_910584045.1 uncultured Oscillospiraceae bacterium
ACATACGGGAAGTTTCCCTATGGTTATCGGCTTTGCATTTGAAAAGTCGTGGCTAAGTCAAATAAGGAGCGGCGGTTTTGAGAAAATCAGAGCCGCCGCTCCTTTTGCGCCGTGGCGGTATATGCGGTAAATTTAGGAGGCAACCGTCATGAAGTACACCACTATTCGACGCAATTTGACAATCCTTGACTTATCAAAAAAAGCCCGTTCCCCGCCCGGGAGAATTGCGGGCACGAGGTTATACTATACGATGCAGATATAGCAAACTATACAGTGCAAACCGCCCGGTGGGTCTATGACCTGCCGGGCGGTTTTTGTCGTTTCCTGCGGCCCGAAAATTTTTCTTCACTTTTTTCTCTGCGGAAAGCGGTTTTGCGCGCAAAACCTGTGCCGCTGAACGCTCTGTTAGCGGAAAGGGAAAGTACCACCACCATCCCCCAACGAAAGGGGGTGAGAAGATGGAAACCAACCCCCGCGACTATGGCGAACGGTGCAGGCTTGATGCCTTTTATAAAACCGTGTTGAAGCATGAGGCAATCGACTACATCCGGGAAATGAAGAGGCGGGCCAGCCGGGAAACATCCTTAGAGCGTCTGCCCCAAACGGCGATGGACAAGCTGTGTTCGGCTGACGACTACCCCAGCGACAGCTATGTGTTGCATTATAGTCTCACCTCCAAATTTTTACTTCCCGGCATCATCTCTGCGATAATGCGATAATAATATTTTAATATAATAATAAGCGGAGGTCAAGGCTTTTATACCTTGACCTCCGCTGTTCGTTTCGACATCAGAGCCACACCATCACGGCAAAGCCGCCCTTAAAATAATAGGTGTTCGTCCAATGTCCATCTGGTGGAGGTGAGGGGAGTCGAATTATTCGTACCAGTGAAAACGCCGTAAAATACAGTCATGGAAATCCAGCGTTTGCAATGGTTTCCAGTTTTCGGCGGCAAATGCTGTAAAGCTTCGTCAAACGGCTAAAGGGTCAAAATAAGGGTCAGAAACGGAGGACCGGGGAAATGCTCCCCGGCCCTTTTTGCGTCAGTCCCAATTGATTGCACTGTCCGGTACGTAGTCTCCGGCATCTAGCTCCCTGACGGCCTGCTCCATAGCGGCTTCCTCAGAAGGCGTGGCCCGAGTATAGTCTGGGTCCCAAGCCAAGACCAGCTTCTTTACCAGCTCCAGAGTCTGATCTGTCTCACGCATATTTCAGCCGCCCTCTTGGCACTGGCACCGGCCTTCCCAGCTCTTGGGCCGTCTCGATCCATTCTTGGGCAATCAGCTCCACGTTGTGCAGCGCATCCTTCGCCGTGGGACCGTCCGCCATGCACCCGGCCAGCTCCGGGACCTCGGCGATATAGGCGTTGTCCTCCTCACTCCAGTACAGAATGATCTCATATTTCATGGATAGCACCTCCCAGCTGATACTTCAAAATGATGTTCCGGACCTGCTTTACCTGATAGGGCTTTGCCTTGTTCCCTGCGGGCTGGAGATTGATGATCTCCTCCACATCGTCCTTAGTGTAGATAAAATGGTCCCCCTTTATGCGGCACTGGAACCCCAGCCGGTCCAGGACTGTTTGCAGGTCGGTGAACAGCATATTCTTGTCTCTGGTGCCGCTGAGGACAGCAAGCAGCAGCTTCTCATATTGGCTCATTCCTCGACACTACCCTCTCTCCGCCCCTCAGAGGGGGCTAGAGCGTCATTATTGTCCTCGGCAATATCTGATATTGCCGAGGATATGACGGACCTTGTAGGGCTTCCTACGTCCTCTCTGGACATCTTCTCATCAATAGCCAAGTTGATATATGCGTTGACGCTTTTGCCTTGAGCTTCTGCATAGGCTTGGATAATATCCTTCTTCCCTTTTGCTACGGTTAGATTGATGCGGTCATAGGCTTTGGCAATCCATTTATTCTGTGCTTTCTGTTGCGCTTTCGATACAGCCATAGCTTTTCTCCTTTCTGGGGGGATACTGCAAATTTGCAGTACCTTCTCCACCGTTACCACGATTATATCACATCCGTCTATATTGCGCAACGATAAATATAAACAAATATCATTGCGCAATATTGGCTATTTCGTCAATTGATATCGTTGCGCAACGATGGTATAATTCATAATGTCAGGAGGGAACAGAAGAGCCGCCGAAAGCACGGCCCGTAAGGGAGAAACGATGTAGGCGCGAAGATCGGCAAGGGGGCCGCGAGAAAAGCCGCCACGAACTACCGAAGCTCTTCTGAACCTCCACAAAACGAAAAGGAGCAGTTGCTATGAGTATGAACGAACTGAACAGCACCGCCCGGGACCTGATGAGTGTCCGGCAGATGATCGAGGAGCTGCAGGCGGAGGCCGAGGCCCTGACCGACAAGCTCAAGGCCGCAATGGTGGAGCAGGGGACGGAGATCATCCAGGGGGACGGCTGGAAGGCCACGTGGAAGAACGTCAGCTCCAACCGGTTTGATTCCAAGAGCTTCAAGGCCGACCACGCCGACCTCTACGGCCAGTACAGCCGCCTGACCACGACCACCCGCTTTGTCCTCAGCGTATAAGAAAGGCCCGCTATCCCAGCCGACCAAAGCAAGATAGCGGAGCCACGAACCAAAACCACGGGGGCCCTGGTGCCTTTAGTGTACCACGGCCCCCGGTGAATTACAAGGAGAAATTTGATTTTGAATACAAGAGGAAATATTTTCACGGACATTGCCGCCGCCGTTAGGCTGACGGGCGAGGTCCGCAAGGCGCGGAAAGCCGGGGCGGATGCCGTCAAGATCAAACCGGTCTACACCGTGCCGTGTTTCACCCCCAAACCGGCTTACCTCAATACCATCGAGGGGTGCCTGACCTGGGAGCTGGGTCGTGAAGCTGACCGGTCTGTCATGGAGGTTTTCAAGAGCCTGCCTTATGAGACGCAAAGACGGCTTGAATTTACCCCGAAAGAGCCGGGGGGATGGGCTGACCGGGCGCGGTTCTGGCAGCAGCAGTTAAAGCCCGCTTTGCCAACTGACACGTACCACGCCGTCATGATAAGGCTGATAAGCTGGTATGCCCACTGCCTGCGGAAAAGGAGGGACCTGCATGAAAAACCGCAAACGATGTGAGCCAGTACAATGCCCCAATAGTCCCAGCTGCTTTACCTGCCCAGCTGAACCTCCTCCCGGGAGACTTGGAGCGAATGAAGAATGAGCGGGCCGCAACGGTTCGGGAAAGACAGGTGGCGGCAGTATGAGGATTAGGCTGGAGCACAACGGCACCATCTTCGAGTACGAGCGCAGGCCGATGCCTGAGAGGCGTTTTAAGGCCCTCTGCACCCTTGCGGCGGCGTGGGTATATGCGGGGCCGTGGCTGCGCTGTGTGATGTCCCAGGGCTGGTAATGGTGTTGGTTGGTACGGTGGCGGCAGCGCTGATGGTAAGAGGCATTGACTAGGAGCGGCATAGAGGGAAAAGTCTTGGTGGACAGCAGGGCCGGGGGCATCTTCACCCCCGGCCCTTGCGTGTCGGTCTACGCGATATCGCACCTGCCGAGCAATCGAACTCTTCCAGGGGTCTGCTCGAAATCCAGCTACCCCCGGCAGCGATCTCCTAGAAATACAGGAGGTTGGCGGCCGCCAAATTTGACGAGCGATCAGGAAGCGGAGAACGGTCCAAATCTGGACCTACTTTCCGAATTTGAAATGCGAAAAATCGGCGGGGCCTGCTTAAAATACAGCATACCCCCGAAATCCCGGGGCAAGGGTTTCCTGATTTTTAAGGAACCCCTCACCGGACCTGCAGAGCATCCCCGCCCAGCTCCGCGCCCAGATCATCGGCGGCACTCTTCCAGCGTCATGATCTTTTCGCGGCCCTTCCGGTCCCGGCAGACCAGCATCAGAGGTCGGGAGCGTAGCTTCGCTATGGACTTTCCCAATTCCCCCAGCGTCATGACTGTCTCCTCTTTTTGCGTTCCTCTCGGACATACCGCCGAATAGCCCGCCGGTATTCCTCCCGCGTCTCCCGTGCAAGGTCATACCCGGCCAGAGTCTCAATCATTTCCAGGCGCAGATCGGCCAGATACCGCCGCCGCTCCCCGGATGCGATACCGCCCCGGCGGGATAACTCCCGATGCTCCTCTGGGGGCACGATGTTGAATGGGCGCAAATTCTCGTTGTTCATTTACGGTTCCTTCTCGCTTCACTTGAACGGCTTCAACATACCCGCCAACTGCCGAATCTCAGGTTCCCGCCTTTTAGGGCCTCCGAAATCTTCGGTTTTTGTGGTCCCTTTTTAGGGCCTGAGATATCTGAAGGTTAACATTTGCTAACACCAAGTTTTCCCAAGTAGGCAAACGTTGTTTTCCGTTATCTTTTTAGGGGGTCCGAAATGTTGGATCAAGGCCCTTTTTTCTGTTGGCCCTTTTGGGCATTTTTCACACTTTGCCGCCAACCCCTACACACCCCATATTTCCTTCAGCTTATTCAGCAGCTGCATTTCTGCCGTTGTGTCCGCGCCGGGGTTCAAATCCGGGTGGTAAATTTTCGACAGCTTCTTGTAAAACTCCCTGAGCGTGGCCGTCTCATCCTCGGTGTAGGTACTGCGGATAGGGACGGAGTAACCACTGCTGGTATACTGCTCGTGGGTACTCTGCCAGTTTTCCCGGTAACTACTCCATCGGGCCTGCTCCTCCTGCTTCCGGGCCTTGCGGTCCGCCTTGATCTTTGCCAGATGCTCCTTGTTCCGCAGCACGCCGAATACGTCATAGCAGCGGTCATATTCGTCCCCATCTACGCCGTACCGTTTGGAAAAGGCGGACCGAGCTTTTCTGTGGGCATCCAGAATCCGCTGGTGTTCCTGTTTGGCCTGATACTCGGCGGACTGGTGGAAATCGGCCTCCAGACGCTCCCGCAGGGGGCCCAGCTTGGCCTCTATGATCTCATACAGCTCAGCGGCATCCCTGCCCAGCTTTCCCGCCGTGGCCTGTATGCTGCTATCTGCACAATCATACAGACTGTACTCCACGATGTCATAGTGACTCATGGTCCTAATGGGGTATTGGCACTTTCTGGGCACGCCATTCTCCCGGTAACTTTGATGCAGAGTAATCTTGTAAGCCTCCAGACGGGGGCGCTCAAAACGTTCCTCGCTCCATCTCCACCGCCAGATTGGGACCTGCTCCACGCCGTTGATGGACAGCTCCAGCAGCTCGGGGATGATTTCTTTATGTTCCCCATATGGGTCCGGCTTCTTCCGCCGGACCTCCTGTATCACGCAGTACATACCCTATCCTCCGTGGTTACTGTCTTCGGCGGGGCGGTAACTACGGTACAACTCCAGCCAGTCAGGCAGGTCCATCGTCACCCGCCAGCCCTCCCGGCTGCGCCGGTGGAACACGGCGGGGAAGCCGTCCCCGAACCGGTCAGCATCCCGCCGAGCCTGGGCCATCCATTCAGACAACCGCAGGGCCTCCGCCCGCTTGCACTCGATATGCACCCCGGGGAGGCCGGTCAGGTCCGGCACATCCCCGTAGCTCCGGGCGCGGCCAGCCTCCACCGGGTACCCGTGGTTCTGAAGGATACGGGACAGTTCCAGCTCGGCGGCGCGGCCTTTGCGCTGACTTCCTTTACCGCCCATGTTCCGCCTCCCATTCCCTGGCAAAGGCATGTGCGGCCTCGCAGTCAGCGGCAATGCAGAGGATCACATACCCCGGTTCCTCGCCCTGGACTACCGCCTGCCGGTTCGCCTCCAGAATCCGGTCAAGTGTGTCGATGTGGAAAGACTTTTGTTTCAGCGAGTACTCACACGCCCAGATCATCGTTCCACCTCCCAGTCGAACTTCCGGTATGGCGATCCGCCAGCCTGATAAAATCGCCTGGTCACCGGGTCAAAATCAAGCTGGATCGTTCCCCGGTCACCATACCGGCGATTCTTCAAAACGCGGACCCCCGCCGAGCAGCCCACTTCCGCCACCTTTTCGTCCGGGACCCGGCCCACCCGGAAAACGTTGTCGGCACGGTTCGTCAGGTCGGCGGTACCAGCTACATCGTCAGAATCGAAATTGCCGTCCCGGGTCTTTCGGGGATGGGCGACCAAGTGGACGTGAACATCAAACCGCTTTGCGAAGGCTACCAGCCGGGAAGCGAACACGGACTGCGCCCGCCACTGGCCCAACCTGCCCTCGTCCTTCAGCGCGGCAGTCATGACGTTGTCCACAACGAACGAGCTGCAGTGCCAACGCCGCTGGGCATACTCGAACAGGCTGAGGATGTTGTCCTCGTCATGGGCGTTGGACGTCCGGATATCTGTAATGAACACCCGCCGGTCAAGCCATTTGTCGATCCGCTCCCGGGCTGTGACGCTGACAGCGTGCAGCTCCTTCCCGGTGACCGTGTCTGTCTGCCGGTAAATATTGCCGCTCCCGGCGATCTGCTGGTACAGGATGGACTTAAAGCTGGCGGCGGGCATTTCTCCGGAGTAGACGCACACCCGCTTTCCTCTTGCTATGGCCTCGGGAATAAATTGGCTGAGAAGGGTGCTTTTGCCCTCGCCCCGTTTTCCGGTCCATACCGACAGCTCCCCGCCGGAGAAGCCGCCTACAGCCCGGTCCAGCGCAGGCAGTCCGGAGAAGGTCCGGTTTTTGCTTACCGCTTCGTCCGGCTGCACGTCGGAGATATTCAAGAGCCCGTTGACCGGCAGCTCCCGGCACCCCAACAGAAGCCGCTCCACGGCCCTGATCCCGCCTTTGTCCCGCAGCTCCTGGACCGTGGCGCATCCATGCCACGCATCATCGGCGGGCAGACAGACGAACGCGCCAAACCGGGCCAGCAGCTCGTCCGCGATCTCCCGCTGGGCGTTTCCGGGCGGGACCGCGACCAAGATGAACGGGAATTGCCCCACGAACTCCCGGCACAGCCCCACGTCCTCCCAGGTGGACGACATTGCCTTACAGACGGCATTGACCTGTACGGCCTCCACGCCGTCATAATCCAGGCACCACCACAGGCCGGTGTTCAGGGCGGGGTCCAGGAACCGCTCCTGGAAATACAGGACATCAGAAATATTCGCCATAGGGATCACCCTTCCCACTGCTGCCCTGCTCGTTTGTTCGCTTTTTTACCCAAGTAATCACAGCAGCCCGCCAGTCCTTCATTTTGTTTCGTCCCACCATCCATCCCTTAGATTCGTAGAATGCCACAAACACCTCCGGGTCGATTTGGTACTTTTTCTCCCGACAGTACACCCGAACATCTTCCACCGTTGGCGGAACAAAATTCTCCCGCCCCCCGGAACGGGGGGTAAGGGGGGATATAGACTTATCTATACTATACTTACCTATACTTACCTCGGTTTCCGTTTGGTTGCCATTTGGTAAACCAGTGGTTTCCATTTGGTTGCCACTTTTCAGTTGTACCAATAATCCGGAATAAATACTGGGGTGATAGCGGTCTTTTCGAAGCTGATTATTAACAGTCCAATCAGTTATGTAGCTGACTAAATCATCATTGAGGACGCTTATAAACCCCTTCGAGGCCAGCACCCGTAAGTCATCTTCCGTGGCACCTGTGGTCCGCATGACAGAAAATGCCTCTACAACGCCATCATCGTCCGCCTGCATCCCCAAATCATAGTACAGCAGACGGGAGGTGGACGGCATCCGCAGAAACCGGGCGGAACCTATCACCGATTTTGCAAACATTCTTCTTTCTGCCACGCCTATACCTCCGCTTGTTCAATGGCCGACGCCGTGGCCTCGATCTCCCCGGCCCGGCGGCGGAGGCTCCGGACGCAGCGGTCACGCTCCGCCGAATCCCCCGGAAGGAAATAGCCGTGGATGTTGTCCGACAGAATCGGTATTCCCTGCCGCCGTTCGGTCTCGATCATCAGCCGCAGCTCCCGGTCGGACAGGCCGGTCAGTGCCATCAGCTCCCGCCGAGAAACGGCGTTCTCCGCGCCGGGGTGGAGCAAATCGGCAATCCGGAAAGGTTGACGGCTGGTTGGGGAAATGGTAGAATGATTGGCGGAAGCGTGGGAAGTTTGTGAGGCTGTCCCGTTTTCCACCGCCCGTCCTGGTACTGCAATACCGGGGCGGGTTTTTCTTGTGTTGCTCATTGGGCAACCGCCTTCGTCTGCCGCTCAATCCAATCTTGTAATCCGGACACGCTAACCAAGACCCGGTTACCCACCCGGAAGCTGGGGAAATCATCCCGTCCTATGTACTGGTACAGTGTGGGCCTCGACACGCCCAATAGTCGTGCGGCCTCGGCGGCGGATACAGCCAAAGGGGAAAGCTTGTCCATTAGACCGCCCCCTTTTCCAGCTCCCGGATGATGGAAAAAATCTTCTCCTTCTCCTCGGCGGGAAGTTCACGGCGGAGTTTGCGGGAGAGAGAACAGTCCGCAACTCCCAGGGCCTCGGCGATTTGCCACAGCTTTACACCGGCACCGGCAGCAGTTCGTCTGATATCTTGATTCGTCATTTGGGTGTACCTCCTACAAAATTGTTGACAGCTCTCTATGTAGCTGTTATAATTACTTTAGCACACAACAAGAGCGTTTGCAATAGACGAACAAAAGTTTTAACAGCTGTCGACAACTATAGAGCATTGGGAGACGAGGTGTAAATATATGGAGCGAAAAAATGAACGGCTTCCCATATTCACAGAGCGATTCAGGGAATTGCAAGGGGAGCGATCTAATACAGAATTTGCAGAGTTTTTAGGCATATCGCGGCAAACTGTTGGTTTTTATTGGAACGGAGACCGTGTGCCAGATGCTATTACCATCATTAAAATTGCGAAAAAATGTGAAGTATCAGCAGATTGGTTACTTGGGCTAGATGATTTCCCTACAGTTCAACAAAAGAAAGAAGCAAATGATTTATTTGACCACCTAATGGAACTGATGGAAATGGAGTTTAACGAACACGATAGAAGGAGAGTTAAAAGAATACTTTTTGAGGTTATACATGGTTTCAAAAGCGCTATGACCCACTATCTTGCTTATTCATGGTATGAGGATGCAATGGGACACACCGCGCTTGCTTTGTCCACTGTTGCACAATGTTTAGAATTTGCTCAAAGCCAAGAAAATAAGGCACCGTACGACCGCAAAGCTGGCAGCGATCTTTTGATTGAAATCGACAGGATAATTAATGGCGCTGCAACCAGCGCATATGTCGATTTAGGGCATTTTTTTAAGGCTTGCAGAAATGAGATTATGGAAGTCTTGAATGCAGGCGATTGTTATGAAATGGATCTTGGATATACCGATCTGTTTGACAAGCTGAAAGATAAAACGAAAAAATAAAAACCGCCCCCGGCGCTGACACACCGAGGACGGATATAGGGCAGTAGACTTTGCACGGCCTAACTGCCCTCCTATCATACCAGAAACAAGGAGGAATTGCAATGGCAAGAAAAAGCACCAGAGCCGCCCAGGGCGGCGGCACGATCCGGCAGCGTCCGGACGGCAGGTGGGAGGCCCGGTTCACCGTGGGCCGGGACCCCGGCACCGGCAAACAGATCCAGCGCAGCGTCTACGGCTCCACCCAGAAGGAGGTCCGGCAGAAGCTGGCCCAAGCCGTGACCGAGGTCGACAACGGCACTTATCAGGCCCCCAGCAAGATGACCGTGGGGCAGTGGCTGGACATCTGGCAACAGGAATATCTCGGCGGGGTGAAGCCGTTCACTGTACAAGGCTATGAGAAAAATGTCCGTGTGCATCTAAAGCCTGCCCTCGGCTCGATTAAGCTGGATGCACTGAGCGCCCACACCGTTCAGAAATTCATCAACGATATGTCAAAGTCCCACGGTGACAAGCCCCCGCTGTCCCCCAAGACGGTCAGAAATGCCCACGGGGTCCTCCACAAGGCCCTCCAGCAAGCTGTGAAGGTGGGCTATATCCGCTTCAATCCCGCCGATGCCTGTGAGCTTCCACGGCTGGAGCGCAAAGAAATCAATCCTCTGGACAGCGAGGCAATGGCGGCGTTTATGCGGGCCATAGAAGGGCACCGCTTCGAAACGGTTTACCTGACCATGTTGTTTACCGGTATGCGCCGTGGTGAGGCGTTCGGCCTGCTGTGGGACAGCGTAGACCTGGACAAGGGCACGATCCGCATTGACCGGCAGCTCCAAAACATCCCCGGCAAGCCGGGAGAGTTCCGGCTGATCTCCACCAAAAACGGCAAGGGCAGGACGGTCACCGCCGCCCCGTTCGTAGTGGAGCTGCTGAAGAAGCACAGGGCGCGACAGCTCCGGGACCGGCTCAAAGCTGGCCCACTCTGGAAAGATTACGGCTATGTGTTCTGCAATGAGACAGGGGAGCATCTTTCTCCCAGCACAGTCTATCACAACTACAAGGAGATCGTGGCCTCCATCGGCCTCCCCGGCCTGCGCCTGCATGATCTCAGGCACAGCTATGCAGTGGCATCCCTCCGGGCCGGGGATGATGTAAAGACCGTTCAGTCCAATATGGGACACCATACCGCCGCCTTTACTCTGGACGTATATGGTCACGTCACCGAGGAAATGAAGCAGGCCAGCGCGGCCCGCATGGAGGCATACATAAAGGGTATTGCAAACCTGTAAAGGGTAATTTGAAGGGTAAAACGCCCGGAAGAGGGTGCAGAAAAAGCCTAGAACCATTGCGGCTCTAGGCTTTCTTCGTGGTGGAGGTGAGGGGAGTCGAACCCCTGTCCGAAAACAATTCCACGGGATTTTCTCCGGGCGCAGCTGGTCATTTTAGACGGCGAGTCCGTCCTGTTCCCCTTCCGGCAGGCAGGTCAGCACGCCTGTCGGTCAGGTGAGAGTCATAGTTCATGGCACAGTCAACTCTTTCCGTGCACACGTTCACCGCTAAACGACGCCCTTCCCAAGTCGCGGTACTCTTAAGTCGGACGGCTGCTGTTAATTAAGCAGCAGCAAGAACAGTTCTGTTGTTGTTCTTTAATTTATAAAGTTGCCTGTTTTAAGGTGGCCAGGCACCACCGCCCGCTGATCCCGCTTCCTCATCCCCGTCGAAACCGGTACACCCCCCAATATCACATGACGGGAAAAGATAAATGCCAGCGTTGTCTACTTCTTCTCCGGTTCTGGGTAACATTCCCCATGCGTGTCCACTCGAATGGACGCAATGACCTGCGGCTTCTTGGGTCTATCATCGGTCATGGAGCGAGGCTCTCTCGAAATTGCCACAGCAGCCTCCACATTTTCGGTAATCCTGCCGAAAGCAGCATACTGACCGTCCAGATGGGGCGCGGCATCCACCATAATAAAAAATTGACTGCCAGCGCTGTCGGGGTCCATGGCTCTGGCCATAGACAGCACACCCAATGTGTGCAGAATATCGTTTTTCTCAAACCCGTTCCTAGAGAACTCTCCACGAATAGAGTAGCCGGGGCCGCCCATTCCGGTTCCCTGAGGACAGCCGCCCTGAATCATAAAACCGGGGATAACCCGATGGAAAATCAGCCCATCATAGTAACCGCCGTTGGCTAGTGCAATAAAGTTACTAACCGTGTTGGGAGCCTTATCAGGATACAGCTCTCCCTTCATAATCTCTCCATTCTCCAGGGTAATAGCAACCTCGGGATACTCCATGGAAATCTCCTCCTTAACGTCCGAAAGATTTTACAGCCCGATCGATGTCTCGCTTAGCGTCTCGCTTGGCAATAGAATCTCTTTTGTCATAGTTCTTTTTCCCCTTGCACAGCCCAACCTCTACCTTGACCCGTGCGTTTTTAAAGTATATGCTTAACGGGACTAATGCATACCCATCTTGCTGCGCTAGAGCTTGCAGGCGGTTAATCTCCCTCTTGTGCATCAAAAGACGGCGCGGACGGACCGGGTCCCGATTAAAAATATTGCCGTGCTCATAGGGGCTCACATGCATACTATGGAGATAAATCTCTCCATTTTTTGCAATACAGTAGGCGTCCTTCAAATTCAGAGTTCCTGCCCGAATAGATTTGACCTCCGTCCCGAACAGCTCGATCCCCGCCTCATAGCGGTCCTCCACGAAGTAATCGTGGTGGGCTTTTCGATTTTGGGCCGCGATTTTAACGCCCTTTTTTTCTGCCATTCGGTTTCTCCTTCCTATAGGACACTGTTCGTAACTTTTATTATATCACATTTTGGTGCGTTTCGCAAGATAATTTTAGATTATTGCCATAGATTGTTGATTTACTATTGAAGTGCGAAAGCTCGAAAGAGCTCGACGCACTTCAATTTTTTATGTTTTAGGGAAGGAGGCCGGGGAACATGGGCCGAAAAATCCGCTATCTCGGACCGAGTGAGCGGGCGGAAATTGAGAGACTCCACAGCAGGGGCGCTCCGGCGGCGGTGATTGCCGAGAAAGTCGGCTCTCATGCCTGTTTGTCAAGGTACTCCAACATTGGTTTTCCCGTCAGTTCAATGTTATCCAGGGCATGCAAACAGGGGGCAAAATTGAAGGTAAAAACAATTGACCGCCCCGGTTTCCAATGAAACCGGGGCGGCCCTTTCGTGTAAGTCAATTACTTCCCGTCCGCCTCCAGCAGCGCCTTGGCGCTGCTGGCCAGGCCGGCGAGACCTTGAATCTCGCTGGGGATGATAATCTTGGTGGCCTTGCCGTCGGCGGCGGCCTGAAATGCCTCCAGGGCCTTGATCTTCACCACCTGGTCGTTGGGGTTTGCCTCGTTGAGGAGCTTAATGGAATCCGCAAGAGCCTGCTGCACCTTCAGAATTGCGGCAGCCTGGCCCTCGGCCTCCAGAATGGCGGCCTGCTTAGAGGCGTCGGCCCGGAGAATGGCGGACTGTTTCTCGCCCTCGGCTACCAGGATCTGGCTCTCCTTCTGGCCCTGAGCCTGAAGGATAGCCTCCCGTCGCTCGCGCTCGGCGCGCATCTGCTTTTCCATGGAGTCCTGGATATCCCGGGGCGGGATAATGTTTTTCAGCTCCACACGGTTGACCTTAATGCCCCAGGGATCCGTTGCCTCATCCAGAATAGCCCGCATCTGGGTGTTGATGTGGTCACGGCTGGTGAGGGACTGATCCAGCTCCAGATCACCGATGATATTGCGCAGCGTGGTGGCGGTCAGGTTTTCAATAGCGCTCATGGGGTGCTCCACGCCGTAGGCGTACAGCTTGGGATCAATAATCTGGAAATAGATGACGGTGTCGATCTGCATGGTGACGTTATCCTTGGTGATAACGGGCTGGGGAGCAAAATCGACCACCTGCTCTTTCAGACTCACCCGCTTGGCCACCCGGTCAATGAAGGGCAGCTTGATGTGGAGACCGACGCCCCAGGTGGTCTGGTACGCGCCCAGACGCTCCACCACGAAGGCGCGGGACTGCTGCACCACCTGGATGTTGGTGACCAGCAGGATCAGGATAATGATGCCAATGGCGGCTAGGATATACGGCATAGTGTTTCCCTCCTATTTATATTGGATATACACAGTATACCACATCCGCGCCCGGGTTTCCACTACTATTTTCCCTGCCGGTCACAGGGTGCTCCACACCGCCAGCGCGTTCACCGCGCCGTGGAGCAGGATGCTTCCCCACAGGCTCCCCGCCCGCTCATAGGTCCAAGCCATGACCAGCCCTGGGACCAGATATTGCAGCGCTACCAGCAGATAGGCCGGACCGCCTCCGGCGGCGGCAAACTGCCACACATGGGGCAGGGCGAAAAGGAGACAGGAGGCAAGATAGGCCGGCCACCGCCCATATTCCCGCAGATTCCCAAACATATACCCTCGAAACAGTGTCTCCTCCACCACCGGGGCCAGGAAGACAACAATCAGGATGGTGCTGTGGGGCGCGGAACTGATCCGGGCGGAGATAGCCGCATCGTTTAAGTTGACCTGTTCCCCTACAATCAGGCGCAAAAAGCGCCAGCTCAGCTCGTTGAGACCGTAAAAGGCAACCAGTCCCAGCCCTGCCGCGGCCAACACGGTCCCCGCGTTGTCAAAAAACGCCCGGGTGGTCCGACCCAGCCAGCCCCAGAAGATGGCCAGCGTCAGCGCAAAGAGAACATAGTAGTAAGCTGCGTCCCGCACGCCGTCGGACAGAGAGCTTCCCAGCAGTCGCTCGATCAGCTCAAACAGCGGCTCCGCCGCCGCCGGCAGGACGACCAAGTACGCCGCCAGCAGGCAGCCCCCCAGAATTTTTTCCGCCCGTGTCATCCCCGCGGGCGCGCCTCGCCTCGTCATTGTACACCTCCTTGTTTACTGCAGCTTCTGCTTGAGCTCATAAAGCAGCCCCATGGCCTCGATGGGGGTCAGTGTATCCGGCTGGGTGCGGCGCAGCCGGTCGATGACCTCAGCCTCCCCCAGAGCCGTCAGGGACACCTGCTCCTCCCTGGGCGCGGCCAGCAGAGGCGGAGTCCGGCCGGACTGACCCTCCAGCTCCTTCAGAATGGACCGCGCCTTTTTCACCACGCCCTCCGGCAGACCCGCCAGCTTCGCCACTTCGATGCCGTAGCTCCGGTCCGCCCCGCCGGGGACGATTTTCCGCAGGAAGACGAGGTCGTCTCCCCGGCTCTTGATGGCGATATTGTAGTTCCTTACCCCCGGCAGGGTGTTCTCCAGCTTTGTCAGCTCGTGGTAGTGGGTGGCAAAGAGGGTCTTAGCCTTCTTCTTTGCCGCGCAGTGCTCCAGCACCGCCTGGGCGATGCTCATACCGTCAAAGGTGCTGGTGCCCCGGCCGATTTCATCCAGAATCAGCAGACTGTCCTTGGTGGCGTATTTTAAGATCTCCGCCACCTCCGTCATCTCTACCATGAAAGTGGACTGCCCTGCGCTGAGGTCGTCGCTGGCCCCGATACGGGTGAAAATGCGGTCCACAATACCGATCCGCGCCGCCCGCGCCGGTACGAAAGAACCGATCTGCGCCATCAACACAATCAGCGCCACCTGGCGCATATAGGTGGACTTTCCCGCCATGTTGGGCCCCGTGATGATGGCCACCCGGTCCTCCCGCGCCCCCATGTAGGTGTCGTTTGGGACAAAAAGGCAGTCCTTCAGCACCCGCTCCACTACCGGATGCCGCCCATCGTGAATTTCGATGACGCCGCTCTCGTCTACCACCGGGCGGCAGTAGTTGTTTTTTACCGCTACGGCAGCGAAGGAGCCCAGCGCGTCCAGCTCCGCTACGGCGGCGGCGGTGGTCTGGATACGATCCATCTGGGCCCCCACCTGTTCCCGCAGCGCACCGAACAGCTCGTACTCCAAGGCCACCACACGGTCGTTGGCTGTCAGGATAGTGTGCTCCAGATCCTTCAGCTCCTGGGTGATATAGCGCTCGCAGTTGGCCAGGGTCTGCTTGCGGATATAGCTCTCCGGCACCTGGTCATAGTAGCTCTTGCTGACCTCAATGTAATAGCCGAATACCTTGTTATAGCCCACCCTCAGACTCTTAATACCGGTCTTCTCTTTCTCCCGGGCCTCCACGTCGGCGATAACGCCCTTGCCTCCGCTGAGAATTTCCCGCAGCCGGTCCACCTCCTGGTCGTACCCCGGCCGGATGAAGCCGCCCTCCCGTACGGAGAAGGGCGGCTCGTCCACAATGGCCCGGCACAGCAGCGCATGCACATCCTCCAGCGCATCCAGCCCTCGGGCCAACTCCCCCAGCCGTCCGGCGGAGAAGGGGACCAGCCTCTCCCGCAGCGCCGGCAGGCGCTCCAGCGCCCCGCGGAGGCTGGCCATATCCCGCCCTCCGGCGCTGCCGTAGACGATACGGCCGATGAGGCGCTCCATATCGCCGATGCCCTGCAGGGCGAATATCAGCTCTTCCCGCCCCATGGAGTCCTGTACCAGGGCCTCTACGGCGCTCAGCCGCCGGTCAATGGCCGTCACGCTCAGCAGAGGCCTTTCCAGCCAACTGCGCAGCAAACGTCCGCCCATAGCGGTCTTCGTCCTGTCCAGCACCCACAGCAGGCTGCCCCGCTTCTCCTTGCCACGCATGGTGGCGGTGAGCTCCAGATTCCGCCGGGCAGCCAGGTCCAGCTCCATAAACCGGCCCTGTTCATAATATTCCAGCTCGTTGATGTAGGTCAGATCTGTCTTCTGGGTCTCATACAGGTACCCCAGCAGGCCCCCCAGTGCCAACAGCACCGCAGGATTCCCCCGGGGCAGGCGGGCGGCAGCCTCCCGACCAAACTGCTTCTCCACCAGGCGCTCGGCCTCCTCCGGACGGAAGCGGGCGGGCCCGCCCCGCTCGATGCGGCAGTTAAATTTCTCCCGCAGCAGCGCTGTCAGGACCTCCTGCCCCCATGCCCCCTCGTTGAGAAGGGCCTCGGCTGGGGAGAAGCGGCCCAGTTCGTTCGCCACGTGGTCCACCCGCTCCGGGCCGGAAAAGGCGGCGGCGTAGGTCTTCCCCGTGGTGACATCGCAGAAACAGAGGCCCGCGCACTCCTCATCAATAAAGATTCCAGAGATATAGTTGGCCTGACTTCCCTCCAGCATGGCAGCGTCCACGGTGCCGGGGGTAATCACCCGGAGGATGTCCCGCTTCACGATACCCTTGGCGGCGGCGGGGTCCTCCATCTGCTCGCAGATGGCCACCTTGTAGCCCTTGGCGATCAGCCGGGCGATGTATCCGTCGCAGGAGTGGTAGGGTACACCGCACATAGGAGTACGCTCATCCTCAGGCTTCGACCTGTCCCGAGAGGTCAGGGTCAGATCCAGCTCCTGGCTGGCCAGAATGGCGTCCTCGTTAAACATCTCATAGAAGTCACCCAGCCGGAAAAACAGGATGGCGTCTTTATTTTCCGCTTTGATTTTCAGGTACTGTTGCATCATGGGCGTTGTTTCCGCAGGCATAGCCGTCATCCTCTCTTCCAGCGGCCCGGCGGGCCGTTTTTACAGACCGCCGAAAGGGGGCGGTCCCTTCCATATGAAACAGAAACCGTCACCGTATAAGGTGGCGGTTCCACGCTTCGTCATCGCGCTGCTCCAAGGGGCGGACATGGCATGTGTCCCGTCTCTGGGCAAGAAGATTAAGGGAATTTTATTATACCCCTCTTTCCTGTGTTTTGTCAATTCTTGTCGTGGGAATTTTTGTTGGGGTGATTTGAACCCGCTGACCCGGGCGCGGCAATAAAAACTATGTGCCGCTGAACGACAAAAAATTATGAAGCAATGGTCTCTATTTACCCCCTGTGTCTCCTAAATCTCTGCTTTTTTGGCACGCAGAGCCCCCCCGGCATCGCCAGAGGGGGCTCTCCTTATGATAGGAGGAAATATCGGTTAAAAGGTGTATGTGACGGAGTTGATCTTGACCACGTTTTCATCATCCTTGTCTTTCTCATCCTCCTCTTCGTCACATCCGTCCAGGGAGATGGATGCCACATCGCGGGCCAGCAGCGCTACAACATCCACCTGCTCCTTAGTGGCGCAGGAGATCGAGGCACAGCCGACAATGCTCACCAGCTTCTCCCGCAGCAGCTCCGGCGTTACATCCGCGTCGATGGAGATATGCGCACAGTTCACTGCGCTCAACCCTCCCTCCGCGTTTTCCAACACATAGGTGCTGATATTATGACTGCCAAAGTTGGAGAGTACGGTCCCGCCCACGATGCAGACATCTCCATATTCCACATCCATGCTCAGAACCCGGTCCCTCAAGCTGCGGGTCACCAGCAGATCGCCGTCCAGGCGCAGGAAGGATACCTGGTCCAACACGTCCTCGGCCTTGGAGCCGATGGACAGATCGCCGGCAATATACAGCTTCCCTCCATAGCGCTTTACCAGCGTCTCGTCCAGCTCTGCGTTGTCATTCACGAAGGCGCAGCCGTCGGGGAGGACCACAATATCCGTCTCCTCGTCGAACAGAGGCACAGCAGCCTCCGCCAGAGCCTCTGCGACCAGCAGCTTCGGCGTGGAAAAGCGGACGTTCTTTTCCGCCAGCTTTTCAAAATCGACGTCGGGAGCCAACGCGATCATGCGCCTGTCGGCGTAGTAGAGGGCGTCCTGTTTGGCGCGCAGATGGAAGAAGCGGTCCAGCTCCGCGGATTTCTTCAGACGAATGCAGCCGTCGGGATAGGTCTTGATCGCGCCATTGACCGTAATGGCGGATAGGAATCCCGTCATACTTTCGGGGCAGGTAAGAGAACCGTTGACCATGATGCCAGCATAGTTTTTCAGGATCTCCTCGCTGCCGGACTCAATATCCAGAGTGCCGTTGACAAGCAGAAATACCCGTCCATCGGTCATTGTCTGACCGGGGTAGATCCTGGTGGAGCCATTGAAGCTGGCGAAGCGGACGTCCTCCTCCAGGTTCAGCGTGGTGCTGGCGTTGAGTTTCACACCGTACTGTCCCAGCAGGGTCTGGACCTCCCGGTTGGTTATGATGATGGTGGAGTTAATCTCCACCTGGGCGTAGGTGTTCAGCAGTTCCTCCGTGATATGGCGCACGTCGCAGATGGCACAGCTGACCTGCAGCATTTTCTTGTTCTCCATAGTATTTTCCTCCCCAAAATTTATCTTCGTTTTGATCCTGCTTACAGCTTGGCGCGGTAAAGCCGGCAGTAGCAGTCCAGCAGGGCCCGGCCTTCCCTGTCAGCGGCCATATCCGCAAGACTGCCCTCCCGGGCGAGGCCCCGCGTGCCCTTCTCCACCGGGTTGTACCACAGTGGGACCCTTTTGGTTTTCTTCATGGCGTCTTCCTCCTCTTCATTCCCTGATCCATTCCCGCAGCCGCCGCTTGGCGGAGGCCAGCCGGGAGCGTACGGTGGCGGGGGGGAGATTGAATATCTCTCCCAGCTCCCTGGCGTTGTAGCCTTCAAAGTACCGCATGACAAAGATCGGTTTTTCGCTCTCCGGCAGGCGGGCAATAAGCTGGGCCACGGCCGCCTGGCTCAGGTCCTCCTCGACAGCGGCCACGGCCAGCTGGTTCTCGTCGGCGGAGGTTTCCCGGGACTGCTTCCGGACCTGGTCGATAAAGAGGTTTCTGGCGGTTCTGTAGAGCCAGGCACGGCGCTGAGCTCTGGAGAGGTCCTCCAGATCATCCCAGTGGGTGAAGGCCCGCAGGTAGGTCTCTTGGACCAGGTCCTCGGCGGAGGCACCGCTCTTCGCCATGGCGGTGCAGTATGCCAACATCTCTTTGTAAAAATTGCCGTAGAGATCTTCCAGTTCCATGGTCGGGCGGCTCCTCTCTTGCGTGTTCAACTATAGAACGTATGGGAGGGAGGAAGTGTTGACAAAAAAAGAAAAATTTTCAGAGTGCATTCCGGTCAGCGCATTCGCAGGGGTTGATACTACAAAATGTCCATCAGACAAGTCACTGCGAAAAAGCGGAGACCGCGCCGCAGCGCAGTCCCCGCGATGGTTCCCTCTCGGGAAAAATTACTTCAAGCTCTCAGAAACGGCCACGGCTACGGCTACAGTTGCGCCAACCATGGGGTTGTTGCCCATGCCCAGGAAACCCATCATCTCCACATGGGCGGGCACGGAGGAGCTGCCGGCGAACTGGGCGTCGGAGTGCATCCGTCCCATGGTGTCGGTCATGCCATAGCTGGCGGGGCCGGCGGCCATGTTGTCCGGATGCAGCGTGCGGCCCGTGCCGCCGCCGGAGGCCACAGAGAAGTACTTCTTGCCCTGCTCCCAGCACTCCTTCTTATAGGTGCCGGCCACAGGGTGCTGGAATCGGGTGGGGTTGGTGGAGTTGCCGGTGATGGACACGTCCACACCCTCCAGATGCATGATGGCTACACCCTCGCGCACGTCGTCCGCGCCGTAGCAGCGCACGTTGGCCCGCTCGCCCTCGGAGTACTTGAACTCCTTGACCACGCTGACCTTGCCGGTGCCGTAATCAAACTGAGTCTGAACATAGGTGAAGCCGTTGATGCGGGAGATAATCTGGGCCGCGTCCTTGCCCAAGCCGTTGAGGATAACCCGCAGGGGCTCCTTGCGGGCCTTGTTGGCATTCTTGACAATGCCGATGGCGCCCTCGGCGGCGGCGAAGGACTCGTGGCCGGCCAGGAAAGCAAAGCACTTCGACTCGTCGCTGAGCAGCATAGCGCCCAGGTTGCCGTGGCCGACGCCCACCTTGCGGTCGTCGGCGACAGAGCCGTCGATGCAGAAAGCCTGCAGGCCCTCGCCGATGGCCGTGGCGGCCTCGGCGGCGGTCTTGACGTTCTTCTTCAGCGCAATGGCCGCGCCCACGCAGTAGGCCCAGCAGGCGTTCTCAAAACAGATGGGCTGGATGCCCTTGACGATCTCATAGGGGTCGAAGCCCTTCTCCTGGCAGATAGCGCGGCACTCCTCGACATCCTTGATGCCATACTGAGCGAGGACGCCGTTGATCTTGTCAATTCTTCTCTCGTAGCTTTCAAACAGAGCCATAATTTTTGTCCTCCTCGTCTTATTCGTGCCGGGGGTCGATATACTTAGCGGCGTCGTCAAACTGGCCGTAGTGGCCCTTGGCCTTCTCCAGGGCGGTGTTGGCGTCGTCGCCCTTCTTGATGAAGTCCATCATCTTGCCCAGGTTCACGAACTCATAGCCGATGACCTCGTCGTCCTTGTTCAGCGCCATGCGGGTGCAGTAGCCCTCGGCCATCTCCAGATAGCGGGGCCCCTTCTCCTTGGTGCCAAACATGGTGCCCACCTGGCTGCGCAGGCCCTTGCCCAGGTCCTCCAGGCTGGCGCCCACGGCCAAACCGCCCTCGGAGAAAGCGGACTGGGTACGACCATAGACGATCTGGAGGAACAGCTCGCGCATGGCGGTATTGATGGCGTCGCACACCAGGTCGGTGTTCAGGGCCTCCAGGATGGTTTTGCCGATAAGGATCTCGCTGGCCATCGCGGCGGAGTGGGTCATGCCGGAGCAGCCCAGGGTCTCCACCAGGGCCTCCTCAATGACGCCCTCCTTGACGTTGAGGGTCAGCTTGCAGGCTCCCTGCTGGGGGGCGCACCAACCCACGCCGTGGGTAAAGCCGCTGATGTCCTTGATCTCCTTGGCCTGGACCCACTTCCCCTCCTCGGGGATGGGGGCGGGACCATGGTACGCGCCCTTGGCGACGGGGCACATGTGCTGGACTTCGGTAGAATAGATCATGGCAAATCTTCCTTTCCTTGTATTTGAACAAGCGGGTACTTTTTGTTCTTCCCGGTTGGGGTCCGGGGAGGGATTCCCCGGACAGACCTACTAAATTATATGGAAAATGCGCCCCATTGTCAATAGATTCTTTCCGTTAACACAAAGATGGCGGATATTCAAACAAATTTGTATGCGCAGCGCCGGAAACCGGAACTCGTCCTCTCTCCGCCGGTGCGGACTCAGACTTTCTTCTCGAACCACAGAAAGGTCTCGTCCTCCCCGATCTGCCGCATACAGCTCCCCAGCATCTTCCGAGAGGCCAGATTTTCGTGGTAGCACTTGGCAGTCAGTCTATAGAGCCCCAGGGTATAGAGGCTCCACTCCGCCGCCCGACGGAACGCCTCGGCCCCATAGCCGTTCCCGGCGTAGGCCGGCAGAATGCGGCACCCCAGCTCCGCACCGCCCCGGTAGTCGAAGCGATACAGCACCGCCTCGCCCACAAAGCTCCCGTCCGGCAGCCGGACGGCGAAATTCACCGCAAGCCTGCTCCGGAAGTCCTCCCGGGCGACCCGCAGGAAATAATCCTCCGTCAGCTCCCCCCCCAGATCGTCCCGGTAGTCATAGCCCCACCAGCGATTGCGCTCGTCGTCCAGGCACAGCTGGTTATACAGGGGCCTGTCCTCCTCCCGCAGGCCGTCCAGATACAGCCTCTCCGATCTCAGCACCGGGATGGTATCCAGCATGGACAGCTCGTTTCGCGCCAGGATTCGCACCTTGGGCCCCAGAAAGGCGGGCAGGTATTGGAGCTTGCTGGTCCGCAACCCCCGGTCCCCGGCGTCATCCTCCCGATTGATCCACTCGAGTCCCTGGCTGTTGGCGGAGGCGAAGGATTGGACCATGAAGGGGTACACCCCCTCGTACTGAGGCAGGGCCTTCTCGATATGGCACACCAGCGTGTCCCCGCAGACCTCCGCCAGGGCGATGGCAATGAGTTTGCCGTCCAGCTCCACACACCCGGTCTTGGCCCACTCCGCACCGGCCTGCTCCATCAGCCTGCGGGCATAGCAGACCTCCAGTTTGGCCTCGGCGTCATCCTTGTTGAACACTCGGTGAAACTCGCCCCAGAAGTCCTCCACCGCCGCCCGGTCCGCCCCGGTCAGCTCCCGGTAGACTGCGTCGGGATAGAGCTTGCGGAACTTGTTAATATGGTTGCGCTGCCCGGAGTAGCGCCGCCCGGCGAAGGCGGACAGGTCCTCCGCCCGGTAGAAATAGTCCTGCCAGAGGCGGTCGTTGTCCACAGTGGTATAAGGGTAGCGTTTCATCAGCCGTTCCCGCTCCGACTCCGGCACCACGCCGAAGGAGGGCGGTACGCCGTTCTCCATGCACCATGTGTCGATGTCGTCCAGAGCCGCGTCCACATCCCCCTCTCCCGGAAGTGGTATGGGAAAATCGAACATAGCCCCATAGTGGGCGCTGTGGTTAAGCGCCACCAGACAGCCGTGGGATTCGGCGAACGCCGGCTTCCAGTGGTCCCGCCACATAAGCTTGACGCCAAGGGAGTACTCGCACAGGCGGTAGGTGCATTGGCCGTAGTATTGGCGTAGGAGGGAGGCGTGGGATTCGTCGATAGGGGTAAATTTCAGCATATACTGTTTTGCTCTCTTTCGGTTATTGTTTGAATAGCTGCCACAGGATGATGTCCGCGCATTCCGCGGGGCTGTGAATGCTTGTATCGACTCTCAGAGTACAGCGTATGTCCTTTGCCATCAGCTCTGACTGTTCGTCCGACTGTGCTTCCCAGCGGTCCTGCCGGCGCAGGTTTCTCTGCCGGCAGATGTCCGGCGGGC
Source organism: uncultured Oscillospiraceae bacterium (assembly GCA_910584045.1). Classification (GTDB taxonomy): domain Bacteria; phylum Bacillota; class Clostridia; order Oscillospirales; family Oscillospiraceae; genus Pelethomonas. Next base: position 22,844 of record CAJTYO010000022.1, read on the forward strand.
AGTATACCTCAACTACATCAAGAGGGTTGTCCCGTAATATTTCCAGCAGCTGATGATAATGGGGCTTTATTTCTTCCCGCTCAACCAGTATTCCATCGATCAAAACATTTTTGCCCATATCGGAGTACAATTTCGCGGTATGGTACATCATAATGATGACTTCGCGGAGATATTTCCAATAATCCCGCCGCTGGTCACGCCGTTGAGGAAAATAATGCGGCCCTTATTCATGGCTTTTCTCCTCTTTCCACGATATGCACGTTCAGATGATTGTACGTCATGGTCACACCGTCCTCGGCGAAGGCCCTTCGGATTTCCTCCAGGGACCGGAAGTGGGCGTCCCAGTAATCCTCTGTCTTCGCCCAGAAGCGGACGCGGTACTCAATGGAGCTCTCGCCGTAGGCGGCGAGGACCACCTGGGGCGCAGGGTCCGAGAGGATGCCGGGGGTGCGCTCCAGGGACTTGAGACACGCCGCGCGCACCGCTTCGGGCTCATCTTTATAGGAAGCGGTTACCACGTGATCCGCCCGGCGCACGCCTCGGACAGAGTAGTTGACGATCTGTCCGGCCACCAGCTTGCTGTTGGGCAGCATCACCCTCTGCCCGCCGGGGGTATCCAGCTTGGTGTGGGTGAGCGTAATCTCCGCCACCTCGCCCTCCCCCTCTCCGGTGGACACGTAGTCCCCCAGGGTAAAGGGCTTGGAAAACAGCAGCACCATTCCCCCGGCCACGTTGCTGAGCACATCCTGCACCGCCAGAGACACTGCCAGACCAAAGACGCTGACCACCGCAATAAGGCTGGTCACATCCACCCCCAGGCTCCCCGCCACGATCAGGGCCGTCAGGATATACAGCAGAGCCTTCATGCCCCGCAGGGCGTAGCTCCTCATTCTTCCGTCCATTCCGGACCGGGCCATCAGCCTGTCCGCCAGGCGCAGAAGCCCCCGGGCCGCCGCCAGACACGCCAGCAGCAGCGCCAGAGCCGACAGAACGCTCCCCACCGTCAGCTTGCCCCATCCGGCCCGCATCCATTCCTCCAGCGCGGAGGCCGCGCCCCCTCCGCCCACATTTTCTAATACGGCATCTACGGAGTTGTCCATTGTTCCGACCCCTTTCCCGTCAAATAAGCTGACTGAAACTCAGGATACCATATTTTTCTCCGGTTGAGAAGTCATATTTTTATTTTGGAGGCTCAATAGAAATTTTTGGTAAAAACACCGGAGAACATTGGTGCTTTGCACAAAGTTTCCAAAACCCAGCGAGTTTCCCTTTTCTTTTTTGTAATTATCGTGTAAAATAAGTGAATCCCCTGCGGCGGAAGCAACTCCGCTTCCGTCTCGGCGGGGGCTCGACAAAAGAGGAGGAGAAACATGGACAAATTCTTTAAGATCTCCGAGCGGGGCAGCAGCATCCGCACCGAGATCGTAGGCGGCGTGACGACGTTCTTCGCCATGGCCTACATCATCTTCGTCAATCCCCAGATGCTCGCGCAGACCGGCATGGACTACAGCGGCGTTCTGCTGGCCACCTGCATCAGTGCGGCCATCGGCTGCCTGCTGACAGCCCTGTTGGCCAACGCCCCCTTCGCCCAGGCCCCCGGTATGGGCCTGAACGCCTTCTTCACCTTTACGGTGTGCTTCGGCATGGGCTACACCTGGCAGGAGGCGCTGGCCATCGTACTGCTCAGCGGTATTCTGTTCCTGATTATCGCCGTCAGCCCCCTGCGCAGCCAGATCATTTCTTCCATCCCCAGCTTCCTCAAGAGCGCCATCTCCGCTGGCATCGGCCTCTTCATCGCATTCATCGGACTGCTGAACGTCAGCCTGGTGGGCTTCGGCGGCGGCGTGCCCGCCCTGCAGTTCCTGGTGGCGGACGCCGAGACCGGCGATATGGTCGCCAACACGGCCGGCATTCTGGCCATCATCGGCCTGCTCATTACTGCCATCCTCATGGCCTATAAGGTGAAGGGCGCCATCGTCATCGGCATCATCGTCACCGCCATTATCGGCTTCCCCATGGGCGAGACCTCTCTGCCCGAGAGCATCACTATGGCGGGCATCTCTCTGGGCTCTGTGGCCTTCAAGCTGGACTTCGGCGGTCTGTTCGCCAAGGGCATCCTGCCTCTGGTCACCGCCGTCATCAGCTTCACACTGGTGGACTGCTTCGACACTGTGGGCACCCTCATCGGCACCGCCAAGAACGCGGGCATGACCGATAAGCACGGCAACCTCCCCGGCGGAGACCGGGCTCTGATCGCCGACGCCATCGCCACCTGCTGCGGCGCCTGCCTGGGCACCTCCACTGTCACCACCTTCGTGGAGTCCTCCACCGGCATCTCCGAGGGCGCGCGTACCGGTCTGCACTCCATCGTGGTGGGCGTGCTGTTCCTGCTGGCCTGCCTGTTGGCCCCTGTGGCTGGGATTATTCCTTCCGCCGCTACTGCCCCCGCGCTCATCATCGTGGGCGTGCTGATGATCAAGGGCGCTACCGAGGTGAACTGGGGCGATTTCGAGGAGGCCTGCCCCGCCTTCCTGACCATCGCCATGATGCCCTTTGCCTACTCCATCTCCGACGGCATTGGCTTCGGCTTTATCAGCTACAGCGTCATCAAGCTGGCCCGGGGCAAGGCCAAGGACGTTCCCGTTCTTGTGTACGTCATCGCCGTGCTCTTCATTCTGAAGTATATCCTGACCAGTATCTGATCCGCTCTTTCCCGCATGCAGACCCCGCCCGCGCCCCGAGAGGGGCGCGGGCGGGGTGTTTATTCTTTTGTGTAAGCCGGTACGATCAGCAGCAGCCGTCGTTGCAGCCGCAGCCGCAGTTGTTATTGCAGTTGCACCCGCAGTTGCAGTTACAGCCACAGCCGCAGTTGCACCCGCAGTTATTGTTGTTGCAGCCGCAGTTGCAGCAGCAATTGCCGCCGCCATTGCCACAGCCGCTCCCGTTGCCGCAGCAGCAGAAGAGGATGATGATCAGGATGATGATCCAGCAGCAGCTGCCGCCGCCAAAGCCATTGTTGTTCCACATAAGATAAATACCTCCTGTGAGATGTGAGGCAGGCACGCGCCTCAATTCATCCTATGCGTCGATCCGGCAATGGTTCCTCCCGCGTCAAAAGATTCGGCCGGAGGCGATCTGGCTTTTCGCCTGAGCCAGCTGCTCCGCTGTCAGGGCACCCGCCGCCGTGAGGCGCTGGGCCAGCGTCTCGCTGCCGCCGCCCACGGGCAGGTCCAGGGCGTGATAGGAGATATACGCCACCTGCGCCCGCAGGAAAGGCTCCTCCCGGAGCATCACATATTCCCCGCTGGTCAGCGCACCACAGTTCAGGGCCCGCTCCAGGCTGGTGGCGTAGTCGTCCACGCCTGCCCGGCTGTACCCCAGGGCACGCAGCAAAAACTCCTCGTACTCCACAGCCGACAGGGTCTGCCCACCGCCGAACAGGCCGGGGGCCACGCCGTTGGCATACCCCTGAGCCCAAGCCCAGGCTACGTACTGGTCCAGCCAACCGGGCACGTCGGTGAAGGGGTGGGTCCCCGTATAGGCCAGGGCTGCGTCCTCCTCTCCCAGGATACGCAGGAACATCACCAATCCCTCCCCCCGGGTGGGTGCAAGGTGGAGGTCGAAGCCCTCGCCGATGCCCGAGCCGCTGCCCTGGAACAGCCCCAAGGTCCGAAGAGCCCGGGCCAAAGCGTAGTAATCCGGCCCGTCGGAGGCCGTCAGCGTGCCGCCGCCCTCGCTGTACAGCACTGCCGCCGCTGAGGTGACGGTAAAGGCCGCCGCCGTATTCTCCGCCACAATGTAGCGGTGGTCCGGGCACAGAGAGTGGCCGCCGTAGACCTCGGTCCCCTCGGTCACGTCTACCACCGCGCCCCCCGGGGCCTTCAGCTGCACCTCGCCGCCCAGCAGGGTCACGGACATCCCGGTATAGCCGGAGAGGATGTCCCCCTCCTTCAGCTCCCACATCCCCGATGCGGGAGCCGCGTCCGGCTCTCTCTCCGGCATAGATGCTCCCAGACGGGCCCGCAGCGTCTCGTCGGAGGCATCCAGGCGGGGGTTGATGGCTGCGTCCAGAGCCTGGGAAAAGGCCCCCTCCAGGTAGGAGCGGGACACCAACGCCTCCCCGGCGGCCAGGGCCGCCATGCACAGCAGCAGCCCCAGGGCCAGGGCAATGATTTTTTTCATAGGTATAGAGACTCCTTTTTGCGTGGGGCTACTGCCGGGTGATGCGGTAGCTGAGGGTGAGCAGGCTGTCGGCGAAGTGGACGTCCTCAAATTTGACGTCCTTTCCGCGGCTGGACAACTCTACATTGGTGAAATTCCAGATGCCCGGTATGCCCAGGGCGATGAGGCGGTCCGCCGTCTGCTGCGCCACCTGCTGGGGCACGGTGAGCACCGCCACATGAGGCTGGTGGGCGGGGACAAAGCGCTCCAGCTCGGCCACGTCCAGAACGGGCACGCCCTCCACCTCTCCGCCCACCAGGGCGGGGGCCACATCAAAAGCGGCCTCCAGCAGGAAGCCTGCGTCGTTGAAGTGGAAATTGTGGATCAGGGCCCGGCCCAGGTTGCCCACACCCACCACGATGATCCGGTGCCGCTCGTCTATACCCAGGATGTGACCGATCTCGTTGCGCAGCTCGTCTACGTTGTAGCCGTAGCCCTGCTGTCCAAATTCGCCGAAGCAGCTGAGGTCCTGGCGGATCTGGGAGGCGGTGATGCCCATCTTTTCCCCCAGAGCGCCGGAGGAAATACGCACGCTCCCCTTCAGATGCAGATCGTCCAGATAGCGGTAGTAGCGGGGAAGCCGCCGGATGACGGCGTTTGAAACGTGTTGTTTTTTCATAATATGTACGTCAGCCTCCAACAATCTAGGGAATATTTTTTACATTTTACTACATTGACAATAACTTGTCAATCAGAATCCTGCGCCTTCGTATCATCTTTATACCGGTAATTTTCGGTATAACAGGCCATAATTTCTTTTCCCGACCCTTTCTTTTCCGCTCCGCCCTGCCGATATAATAGATATAAGGTGTTACTGCGGAGCATGTGTTGACGGGAACTCCCGGCCTCTGGCCGAACCTCAACCCCGGCGGCCGCCGGCTGTCTGGCCAGTGAAGCATCTCTACTGTGTGTGGATGATACCTTAATTCGCGTTGTTAGTTAGTAGGAGGGATTGCCATGCGGGATATGAGCATCCAGGGGGCGGCCGTAGCCGCTGCACAGCCAAGCTGGCCCCGGGAGCAGCCGGAGGAGAGCGGAGCCGTCCTCCCTGTAGGAGAGGATCAGCAGGAGAGCGAACTGGCGGATCTGCTCTCTCAAGAGCAGGAGGAGGGTGAGACCCTTCTGGAGATGATCCGCTCCGCCCAGGAGAAGGCGAAGGCCCAGCGGGAGGCACTGAAGCTGCCCAAGAATTCCACCCGCTACGGCGATGCCCCTCTGGAAGCCTATGCGCGGCTGGCCCGCGCCAAGAGCCGCCCAGAGGTGAACGCCGCCTCCGGCTATGCCCGGCGGCGGCTGGCCCAGTTCAAGACCGCCCTGCGCACCGACCCGGACAACGCCGCCCGGATCAAGGCCGCCATCCGCCAACTGCAGAAGGCCGTCAACCGGGGGGAGAAGAAGAAGTTGGAGCTGGACCGGGAGCGGCTGACGGAGCTGCGCCGGAAAAGAGCCGCCAAGGAGGAACTGCGGGAGAAGGAGCAGCGCCTGCGCCAGGAACTCCGCCGTCGCAGGAGCCAGCGGATGATCCGAGAGTCCGGCTACATGCGGGAGGCAGAGATCTCTGACCGCCTGGCTACCCATCTCACCGCAACCCAGATGGAGCTGCGCCAGCAGGCGCAGGAACTGGCGGCCAGCACCTCCACCTCCCTGGAGACTGCCGTGCAGCAGTATACGGACGCCGCCGCGCCGGCTCCTGCGCCGGCGGAGGCCAGCTTCAGCGGGGAGGCATGAGCCAAGCATCCCCTTCCCCGGTAAAAACAGGAGATGAGGGCTTTTTTGCGGTAAACCCTTGCATTTTCCCTCCATATCGGGTAAAATGGAGAAACCGGAACACACCGGCGGCTTTCCGCACCGGCAGCCGCCCCTGGGCTCCCGGCAAAATAAAAATTTATACAATGAGAGAGGAAAAAGCTATGCAGAAAAAGTTCGTATCTCTCGCGCTGGCCCTGGTTATGTGTCTGGGCCTGTGCATCCCCGCTCTGGCCGCCGAGGCTGAGAGCACTGTGCCCTCCCACAAGGATGCCCTTCGCATGGTTGACATCGGCTGGGATATGGGCAGCAACTTCCACGACCTATACGTGCTTGAGAACGTGAACCTCCGCGGGACCGACGGTGCGGCTGTGACCTGCCCGGGTTATTTCCGTGTGTGCTCGGACGTGAACCTGTCGGTGGTGAACAATTCCGGCCGCGACGACTGCCGCATCACCCTGGAGCTGACGGCCTATGAGAACGACGGGACCGGCGTATATACGGCCCGGACCGACTGGGGCAGCAAACTCGAGCAGGGTGAGGAGGCCCTCACCGGCGTGTCCCTGGGCAAGATGGAGCCCGAGAAGCTGGCCGGCAAGGACGTGATCGTCGGGATGAACATCCTCATCCAGTTCCAGCAGGGCGAGGAGAGCACTGTCTACCCCTATCCCGTGTACTTCAAGCTTGGCGCCGCGGAGCGCTACACTCCCCCCGTGTTTACCGACGTGAAAGGCAGCGACTATTACGCCGAGCCCGTGTCTTGGGCGGTGAAGAACCGCGTCACCACCGGTACCGGCGACGGCACAAAATTCTCCCCCAGCCAGACCTGCACCAACGCCCAGATTCTGACATTCCTGTACCGCGCCTACGGCGAACCCGCCCCCACCGTCGCCACCCCCTTCTCCAATGTCAAGGAGAGCGACTTCTATTATGGCGCCGCTCTGTGGGCCTATGAGAAGGGCATGGTCTCCGGAACCACCTTTGACGCTGACAAGCCCTGCACCCGCGCCATGACCGTGACTTACATCTGGCAGGCCGCCGGCAGTCCCGCTCCCGTTTCCGCCGCCAACTTCACCGACGTGGACGCCGGCGCGGCCTATGCCCAGGCGGTGGCTTGGGCCGTAGAGCAGCCCACGCCCGTTACCACCGGCACCGGCGACGGTACCACATTCTCTCCCGACCAAGTGTGCAGCCGCGGCGAGATCGTCACCTTCCTCTATCGGGCGCTGGCGAAGTAATTGCCCCCGGCACTGATCAAGTGCTTCGATCATACAAATCCCCCGTCTCCGATCACCGGAGACGGGGGATTTTATCTCCTGATGGGTCCGGTCAGCCGAATACCTCCTCCAGAATGGCTAGGCCCTGCTGGCAATAGGCCTGGTAAATATCCCGCATGGACAGACCGGAGCCATCTCGCGGCTGGGTCCAATCCGCGTTGTACAGGATCTGGCACAGCTCCGCACGGGTCAGACTGTCCTCGGGGTGAAAGGTACCCAGCGTGTCCCCGCCTTGGGTCAGGCCGCTTCTATAGGCAGCCAGGATAAACACGTCGTATATGTCCGTGCCGTCCACGTCTGGGATACGGTCAAAGTCCACGGCGCTCGCCTGCCGCAGCGCGCCGGCCACCTGGATGGCGGAAATGGCCAGCTTGCGGGGGATGGGTGCGTTCAGAATCTTCGGAGCCATCTCGGGGTCCTGGAGGTCGATGTAGCCCGCGCTGACGCAGGAGCGCACCGCGCCGTAGGCCCACATACCGTCCTGGGAATAGGTCTCCAGCCCGCAGGCCCGGGCAAGGATGGTGCAGAACTCGCCCAGGGTGACCTGGTTGCCGGGACCGAAGCTGCCGTCCGAGTAGCCCCCCACCAGCCCGCCGGCGGCAATGGCCTCCACCGCCTGCGCGTACCACTGTCCATCAGACACGTCTGGAAAGCGGATAGACGGGACATCGGGCCGGGGTGTGACCTCCGCGGGCGGCTCGGGCTCAGCGGGGGCCTCCGGGTAGCGCGTTATGAGGTAATCCGCTGACTCCACCTTCTCTCTGGACAGACTGCGGCCCCAGTGGATAGAGCTATTGTAGTTTCCCTCGGCGATGATTACGCTGTCGCTGAGGATCTCCAGCACGATGACGCTGTGGCCGTCGTTGTTGATGCGCAGAATGTCCCCCACCCGCACATCGGAAAAGGAGACATCCCCCTCTATCATTCTGGCAGGAAGCTGGCCGAAAGCCGCGTCGCTGAGCATAAAGGCGAAGCCGGCGCAGCCGTATCCGCCGGAGTAGATGCCTCCGCTCCACTCGTAGTAGTTGTCGTTAGTCCAACCCATCCCCTCCGGATAGTCATCCTTCAGGGCAGTCATGGCCTGATACACCGCCTCAGGCGAGAGATTGCCGGCGGCTGCGGCCTGCACCGCCAGGGTCAGGCAGAGCACCAGGGCCAGCGCCAGGGATAAAAGTTTCTTCACGTTCTTTCTCCTCCTTCGTTTTGTCCGTCACGGCCCGGGGGACTGTCCTCCGCGGCCTCAGCGCCCGTACTTCCGCTTGCCATCCCGGCGGCGGTCTGGTATACTGGGCATGTCTCTATTTTACACTATAACAGACCGGCGCGCAAGCGCTTTTGAGCTGGAGGAAACATCCAACATGAACAATACATACGACAATGAGCACTTTTTTGAACAATATGCCCAGATGCCCCGCAGCCGGGAGGGTCTGTCCGCCGCTGGAGAATGGGGCCGTCTGCGGGCGCTGTTTCCGCCTCTGGAGGGGAAGGAGGTCCTGGACCTGGGCTGCGGATACGGCTGGCACTGCCAGTTTGCCGCAGAGCAGGGCGCGGTGAAGGTGCTGGGTATTGATCCCAGCCGGAGGATGATTGAGGAGGCCCGGCGGCGCTGCCCGGACGACAGGGTGACCTATCTCCTGTGCGGCGCGGAGGAATATGATTACCCGGAAAACGCCTGGGACCTGGTAGTCTCCAACCTGGTGCTGCACTACATTGAGGACATTGAGGGAATCTTCCGGCGGGTATATGGCACACTGCGGCCCGGCGGCGTTTTCCTTTTCAACATCGAGCACCCGGTCTTCACCGCCGGCGTGGGGCAGGACTGGGTCTATGGGGAGAACGGCGCACCACTCTACTGGCCGGTGGACGGATACTTCCTGCCCGGGGCGCGTGAAACCCGCTTTCTGGGCTGCGAGGTGGTGAAGCAGCACCACACGCTGACCCAGATTCTGATGGGTCTGCTGCGCAGCGGCTTCCGCCTGAAGGCGGTGGAGGAGGCAGAGCCGCCCCAGGATATGATGAATCTGCCCGGGATGGCGGATGAGCTGCGCCGCCCGATGATGCTGCTGATCAAGGCGGCAGCCGAGAAATAAGAGGGGGCCGGAGACGTCTTTCCGTCTCCGGCCCCGCCCGTTTCGTCAGGAGAGCCGCCGCTCGAAATTCCGACTGACGTGGACGCCCTCCTGGACAATAAAGAACGCACGGGGATCGATACGCCGCAGAACCTCCCGCAGGTCCTCGATCTCGTACTTGTTCATGCACACGCAGAGGATGTGGGTATCCTCCCCGGTGTACACGCCCTTGCCCTCCCAGCGGGTGATGCCCCGATGGAGATTCTCTATGATGTACCGGTCCAGGTCGGGACTGTCCAGCTTGGTGAAAATCAACACCTGCACGGTAACACTCTGACGGTGGGCCCGGTCCAAGGCCATGGCGTGGAAGATAGTGTTGAGCACCGAATAGATCATGGTGGGCGCGTCATAGAGCATCCAGCACAACACAAACAGCGTGAAGTTGAAAGCCATGCCGAATTGGCCCATGGTGATCTTGACGCCCTTTTTCGACATATACAGTCCTATGATGTCCAGCCCGCCGCCGCAGCAGCCGCTGGTCAGGGCAATGCCCGTCCCCACGCCGGAGATCACACCCCCCAGCAGGCAGCCGGTGAGCACATCCTCCACGATGGGCGCGGAGGGGATGGGGACAATGCTGAGGAACACCGTGTAGGCCGTGGCGCAGATAAGCGTGTTGCGGAAAAACACGCGGCCCAGGGAGCGATAGGCGATGATAAGCAGCGGTATGTTCAATGCGTAATAGATGATGCCCGTCAGATCGAAGGACAGGCTTTTAATACCCAGCACTCCCAGCAGAATACTGCGCAGCAGCTGACAAAAGCCGATCATTCCCCCGGTGAACAATCCCAGGGGCACCACGAACAGATTAATCCCCAGCGCGTAGATCAACGCGCCCAGCAGCGCCATGGCCATCCGGCCCCAGCTGCTGTGCATAGCCGAATTCAACATTTGATACAGCCCTCCCAGCAGGTCCGCCGTCCCGGGGGAGAAGGTCCCGCGGGGCCCGTTCTCCCGGCGGCGCCCTTTTCCGGCGTTTCCCGCCCGTAAGTCGAGAGTGTATCAGATTACCAGCTATATTGCAAGTACCTTTTCAATCTTTTCCGCCCTCTTTCCAACGTTCGGGACACGGAGGACTTCTGCAGGCCCCTCTCCCGGGCAATCCGGGGAATGGACATGCCCAGATCGTAGTAGAGGTGGAGCATCTCCGCCTGCCTCTCCGTCAGCTCGCTCTCCCTGGCCCGGCGCATATTCCGGAGCAGCCGCCCGATCTGCTCGCTGTTGTCCCCGGCGTGCAGGCACTCCCAGGCGGCCAGATCGTCCAACAGCTCGGCACCCCGGCAGTTCTTCACCCGCAGCCTCGGCGGATCATACCGCCCGCTGGCCATCGCTTTCCCTCCTCTCGTAGTAGCGCTCCAACATCAGGGCGGTGTCCTGGGCCTCACGATACATGGTGTTCAGCGTGTGGATGCGCCGGTCCAGCGCTGCCCGCTCCGAGGGCGAGGCCTCGCGGGACTGGTCCCGCAGCGCGATGATCCGCAGGCGGAGCAGGCCTGCGTTTTGCCGGTAGGCCGCCGCCATACGCAGAAGGGTCATCGACCCACCTCCCCCCGGCACACCCTGTGCAGGGTCAGGCCCTCCGTCAGTCGCCGCCCCGCGCAAGGGGCGCAGATTGTCCGCCCGGCCAGCCGGAGATACGCGCCGCCCCGGTACAGCTCCCCGCCGCACAGGCAGCATTCCCCCACCGGCCAGTCCCTCTGGCGGTCCCAATGTCTCTTATGTATGATGCGCAAAAAAATTTCCTCCCTAAAATTATAAATTTTAGGTTGACAAATCAGAGAAAGTCTGCTATCATACGATTCGTTGCTAATCGTGCTGGTATAGCTCAGTTGGTAGAGCAGCTGATTTGTAATCAGCAGGTCGGGGGTTCGAGTCCGTCTACCAGCTCCACCCTGTCTCTGAGTTGACAGCCTTACAAGTGAATAGGGGAGCGTTCCCGAGTGGCCAAAGGGGGCAGACTGTAAATCTGTTGTCGACGACTTCGGTGGTTCGAATCCACCCGCTCCCACCATAAAAAGTCGTGCCTGTGGCACGGCTTTTTTGCTCTGCCGCTGCAAATCTCCATCCCCTCAACAAAACTTCACATCTCCTTTCTTTTTCTATTTTATTTCAGAATCGCTGTCCCCTCCGCTCGTTATAATAGCACGTTCGTTCTTCGTTGTCAAGAGAAAATTTAGAAATTCTGTTGACAATTTTTTTGATTCCATATATTCTATATACATCACGAAAAGGGAGGTTGTCACAATGAGCTTTGGACGAAGACTTCGGGAGCGGCGGAAGGAGCTGGGGATGAACCAGGGGGAGCTGGCCAAGGCACTGGGGGTCAGCCTGTCTGCCATCAGCAACTATGAAAACGGGACGAATGCCATGCGGGAGGACGTGCTGCTGCGGCTGTTCCGGGTGTTGGATGTAGAACCCAACTACATGTATCAGGACTCTTATTCGGGAAAGAGCTTCACCTGTTCGGTGGAGGAGGAACGGCTGGTAAAGACTTACCGGACGCTGCGTCTGCCGGGAAAGCAGACGCTGCGGGCGGTGGCGGATGCGCTGGTCTCCTACCAGACGGAGGCGGACACAGCCGCCCCCCAGGAGGAGGTCCGGCAGATTCCCCTGTACCACAGCCCGGCGGCGGCAGGGTACGCCTCGCCGGTATTTGGAGAGGATTTTGATTATATTGACGTAAGTGGGGATACGCCCCGCGGAGCGGAGTTTGCCGTGCGGATTCAGGGAGACTCCATGGAGCCATATATTCTGGACGGCTCCATCGCCTATGTGAACCGGGACCCGCTCTCCAACGGGGACGTGGGGATTTTCTGCGTGGACGGCGCGATGCTGTGCAAGCAGTATGTCCGGGACCGTCTGGGGATCGTTTACCTCTTCTCTCTGAACAGGGAACGGGCGGACGCGGATGTGGTTCTTCCCCAGGACAGCGGGCGGAGCATGGTCTGTTTTGGACGGGTGCTTTTGGACAGGCGGCCAAAAGCGCCCGGAATGAGATGAGCCTGTCCCGCCATTTCCTTTTGGGCGGCCCTTCGGGCCGCCCAAAGATTATTCCTGCCGATAGTCCGGGGGAAGTTTTTTTCAAAGATAATGAATTAGGACTACCAAACCGCCGCAACTTGTGGTACATTATAGTAGTAAAATTTTGCGGCAGAGAAGGGAGGCGCCGCCCTGGATGAAAAGGAAAATACTTCTTCTGCTGACGGCCCTGCCGCTGCTGCTGACCGGCTGCATGATGTCCGCCTCCGGCGAGGAGCTCTATGCCCTGCCCAAGCTGCCCGAGGAGTACGAATCCCTCAGCGCCCGGCTGTCGGAGATCCTGGCCTTGGGCGCGGAGTACGCACCGCCCCAGGCAGGGGCCAACCTGCCCGCCGTGCAGATGACGGACCTGGACGGCGACGGGGTGGACGAGGCCCTTGGCTTCTTTCGGATGAGCAGCGAGGAGAAGCCACTGAAAATCTATGTCTTTCGGGCCGGAGAGGACGACTACCAGCGGGCCGCCGTCATTGAGGGCAGCGGCACCTCCATCCACAGCATCCGCTATGAGGATATGGACGGCGACGGCGTACGGGAAATCCTGGTCAGCTGGCAGGTCAGCGCCGAAGTCAGAACCATCGGCGTGTACAGCATGAAGGGCCTGGAGCCCCTGCAGCTGATGAGTACGCCCTACGCCCGCTACGAGGTGGTGGATCTGGACGGGGACGACGACCAGGAGCTGGTAATCCTGCGCAGCGACGACACGTCTGCCGGCCTGAGCCTGGCCGACTATTACGACTGGAGCAGCGACAAAAGCAGCCTGCTCCTCCAGTCCACTGCCCGCCTGTCCGCCACGGTGGCCGCCCTGCAGAGGATGCAGTCCGGCGGACTTCTGAGCGGGGAGACGGCGGTGTTCATCACCAGCCGGATTCCCGGTGCGAACGACACCAGCAACGCGGTGACGGACATCCTCATCTACCGCCACCCGGAGCTGACCAATATCGCACTTCAAGATGATACGGGCGTATCCGCGCAGATTTTCCGAAATGTGAACATACAACCCACCGACATCAACGGCGACGGTGCGCTGGACGTGCCCCGGCCCGCTCAGCTCCTCTCGGAGAGCGGCGAGGATACCTACTGGAAAATCTACTGGCACAGCTACAGCGCCGACGGCAGCGACGAACGCCAGGCAGTCACCTATCACAACAGCGCCGACGGCTGGTATCTTCTTATTCCGGAGGAGTGGGGCAACCACTTCACCGTGCGCCAGACCAATACCAGCGCCTCGGTCCACGCCACTACCTTCTACAGCGTCCATGGCCGGACCGTGGGCGACGAACTGCTGACTATCTACACCCTCACCGGCACAGACCGGGAGACCCAGGCTGCCAAAAGCGGCCGCACCATTCTACGCCGCCGGGGAGAGACCGTATACGCCATCTCCTATACGCCGGCCTACGCCGAGTGGCGCTATGCCGCAGAGGAGAGCGTGGTGGCCGACAGCTTCAAGGTTATTGTCAAGCAGCTGAATATGGGAGAAAACTGAGAGAGGAGGCCCACTATGGCGAAAAAAGTCTTGGTGCTGGAGGATGAGTCCAGCATCCGCGGATTCATTGTGATCAACCTGACCCGGGCCGGCTACGAGGTCATCGAGTCGGAGACGGGGGAGGAGGCCCTGGAAAAGCTGAAAAACAATCCGGACATCCGGGTAGCCCTGCTGGACATTATGCTGCCGGGCATCGACGGCTTCGAGGTCTGCCGCCGCATTCGGGCCACCAATACCGGCATCGGCATCATCATGCTGACCGCCAGGAGCCAGGAGATGGACAAGGTCACCGGCTTGATGACCGGGGCGGACGACTACGTGACCAAGCCCTTCTCTCCAGCGGAGCTGACCGCCCGGGTGGACGCCCTGTTCCGCCGCGCCGGCGGTGCGGCTCCAGAGCAGGAGGCGGGGGAGATTTTGCAGGAGCCCTTCCTGCTCAACACCCGGAACCGGACGCTGGCGAAAAACGGCCAGCGGGTCAAGCTGACCCAGGTGGAGTACTCCATCATGAAGATGTTCATGGAGAACCCGGGGAAGGCCCTCTCCCGGGAGGAGATTCTGGACATGGTATGGGGCCGGGACTACTTCGGGGAGCTGAAAATCGTGGATGTGAATATCCGGCGGCTGCGGCTGAAGATTGAGGACAACGCACAGAATCCCACGTATATCAACACGGTTTGGGGTTATGGATACAAGTGGGGCACGTGAGGAAACTGAGAAAAGGAATTTGCCATGGCTGCTAACAGGATTGAGATAACCGGATTGAGAAAGCGCTGGCTGGTCAGCTCCCTGAGCCCCATTTTCATTGTGGCTCTGCTGGTGGCGGGGACCTTCTGCGTCGTTATGGCAAATTACTACTACAACATGATGCTGGACGGGCTGAAAACCCGGGCCGCCCATGCCAGCGACTATTTCACCACCAACACCATGACCAGCATCGGAGAACTCTACCAGTACGCCAACAGCTTCGCCGCCGAGTTCTCCGAGCGGGACAAGATGGAGCTGCAGTTCATCACCTCCTCCGGCAAGATTCTAGTCAGCTCCTATGGTCTCACCGCCGGCATGGCGCCAGGTACGCCGGACATCATCAACGCCTTTCAGAGCAAGGAGATCGAGCCCTTCCGGGGGGTGGACCCCCACACGGGGGAACACATTATGTCCGTCTGTGCCCCCCTCCTGCTGGACGACCAGGTAGTGGGGGCCATGCGGTACGTGACCAGCATGTCCGCTGTGTCCCGGGAGCTGCTGATCACCGTGGGCGCGGCCCTCGGCCTGCTGATCCTGGGCATCGGGATGGTGTATGTGTCCAATATGGTCTTCATCAACAACGTGGTGGAGCCCGTGGCGGAGGTGACGGAGACGGCCAAGCGCATCGCCGGAGGCAGCTACGGCACCCAGATGGAGAACCACTACCGGGACGAGATCGGCCAGCTCAT
>CAJTYO010000023.1 GCA_910584045.1 uncultured Oscillospiraceae bacterium
GGAAATTGAGTGGACGAACACCCCGATTACCGGCCAGTTCCAGATCTACAAGTACGCTGCTGAGTACAACGAGGTCACCGGCACGCCCGCCGGCGCTCCGCTGAAGGGCGCGGTGTATGAGATCAGCGAAGTCCGCAGCGGCAAGGTGGTTGATTACATCACCACGGATGCCAGAGGCGTGGCGGCCTCCAAGCCCCTGCCCCTGGGACGATATAAGATCGTGGAGGTCACAGCGCCGCCTTACTGGAAGCTCAGCGGAACGGCTTTCGATGAGACGCTGGAATACTCCGGCCAGATCATCAAGGTGTCCGACTACGACAAGCCCTCCAACCTGGGCGTGACCATCACCAAGCGGGGCAACGCCGAGGTGCTGGCGGGAAGCCAGATGCGCTATGACTTCACGGTGGCCAACACCAGCAACGTGCCGCTGGAAAACTTCTTCTGGCACGACCGTATCCCCACCGATGCAGCCACCGCCATGCTGCTGACCACCGGGACCTACAGCGCGCGGCTCAATTACCGTATCCTCTACAAGACCAGCTCCGGCGGCGACTATCAGGTGCTGGCCTCCAATCTGACCAGCACCAGCAGCTATGCCTTCAACCTTAACGCCATTCCCACCCAGGCGGGAGAGAAGGTCACGGAGATCTATTTTGACTTCGGCAAAGTGCCCGTGGGCTTCCAGTCCACCACCAGCCCCACGCTGAGCGTGGTGGTCAGCGGCAATATCGCCAACGGCTACCAGCTGATAAACCGGGCCGACGCGGGCGGTAAGTACCAGGGTACATGGCAGACCGCCCAAGGGTATTGGGTCACCATTGTCCGCAAGCTCAATACATCTACACCCACGCTGCCCAAAACAGGCTATTAAGCACACCGGGACGGCTCCTGAAAAGGGGCCGTCCCAAACTATACCAAAATAAGAGGTGACTATTTTGCAGACTCATTCCGAACCCGTGGCGACTGTACTGGACCGGACGTCGCTCCTGATCGAGCATTCCTCCCACAGCTCCCAATTTCAGCATCTGACGGAGCAGATGCTCCTTATTTTTTCCGCCGCCGGCGTGATCCCCGCGCTGGCCCGGCTGGAAATCCAGAGGTATGCGGCCCTGGCCGCGCTGCACGACATTGGGAAAAAGAATGTTCCCACGGAGATCCTGAACAAACCCGGCACACTGACTGCGGAGGAGTTCAGCATCGTGAAAGCGCATACAACGCAGGGATGTAAGCTGCTGGAAGCCATACCGGAGCTGCGGCAATGCGACGACTTCCCCTCCGCCTGTGACGTTTGTCTCCACCATCACGAACGCTGGGATGGCAGGGGCTATCCGGACGGACTGACCGGCAGGCATATCGCCCCGTGGGTGCATGTTGTGGGCTTGGCGGACGCTTTTGACGCCCTGACCCATCCCCGGGCCTACAAGCCCGCCTACACCCCCGCCCAGGCCAGAGGGATGATCCTCTCCGGCGCTTGCGGCGCGTTTGACCCCAATATGCTGGACTGCTTCGGTCAGCATATCCAGGCCATTGCCCACGCGGTATACTGAATGACTCCGGCAGGAAGGAGCGGCAGCGCCGCTCCATTTTTATGGAAAGGACGATCTATGACAAAGAAGAATTATCAACCGGCGTGGCCCGGCCCCCGGCTCCCTCTCTGGTATATCCGTATCATGGCTGCGGCCATCGCGGTCATCTGCCTGACCACACCGGCGCTGGCGGCTACCGACCTGTGGACGGCGGCACAGACCATCATCGTGGACATCTATGGCCACATCGCCACGCTCAGCACTGCGCTGGCCGGGCTGATGTCCGCCATCGCGGTCCTGGGGGCAAAGCTGTCCAACAACCAGCACAAGGTAGATCAGGCGTGGGACTGGCTCAAGCGGATATGGATCTGCTGGGGCATCATCAACGGCATCGGAGCCTTTATCGCGTACATCACCCCGCATTTCTCCGGCCTTGCGACGATCACACCGTAGCGCCGGAACGGCAGGAAGGAGGCGTCCGCATTGCTGGAACTGATTTTTCAAGGCTTCATTGAATGGCTCTACAGTCTGACGCTGGACTGCTGGAACTGGCTCTCCTCCTCGCTGCTGGATATTATGAGCCTGGATCTGGCCTACATCAAGAGCCACGTACCCATTATGACGGACATCATGCAGGTATTTCTGGCGGTTGGCTGGGCGCTGCTGCTGGGAAACCTGGTATTCCAGGCGATGAAGGGTATGGCGGCGGGCCTGGGCTTTGAGGCGGAAGACCCGAAGATGCTGTTCGGTAGAAGCGCAATTTTCTCTTTCCTGCTGATGGCCAGCCCGCAGCTCTGCGAACTTGTGCTGGATATGACCTCCAAGATCATCGTACTCCTGGAGCTGCCCAACGCAGTCAATGTGCATCTGGTGGACGCCAGTCTCCTGGGGAATCTGCTGGCCGGGTGGCTGGTAGTCATCATCTGTAACATCATCATCATGTGGAAGGTGCTGAAGCTCCTGCTGAAGATCGCGGAGCAGTACGTGGTTCTGTCCACACTGACCATTGCCGCGCCGCTGGCCTTCTCCATGGGCGGCAGCAGGAGTACCGTCTCCATCTTCACGGGCTGGTGCCGGATGTACGGCAGCATGTGCCTGCTGATGGTTTCCAATGTGATGTTTTTCAAGATGCTGCTGTCCGTTATGTCGGCCATCCCCAGCGGCCTGGATGTGATCCCCTGGATGGTGCTGATCTTCAGCATA
This sequence comes from uncultured Oscillospiraceae bacterium, assembly GCA_910584045.1. Taxonomy (GTDB): domain Bacteria; phylum Bacillota; class Clostridia; order Oscillospirales; family Oscillospiraceae; genus Pelethomonas. The sequence continues at coordinate 2,730 of CAJTYO010000023.1, forward strand.
GTAAAGGTAGCAAAGCGGATGGATGACACCATCACCCGCATCGGCCTGAATCCGGCCATGACCGGAGCGCCGGGCGGCAGAAGCCTTCCAGGGATGCTGGCGGCTTCCGTCATGCATGGCGTTGTGTCCCAGGTGACCAGGACCATTGGCGGAGCAATCGGCGGCGCTGTTGGAAGCGCAGCCGGGAGCGTGGTTGGCGGCATGGCGGGAACCGCTGTGAAGGGCGCGGCTGGAGCGGGGACGGCGGCAGCCGGAACTGCCGCCACGGGTTTGAGCGGGCTGGCTTCCATCCTTCGTCCAGGCGGCGGGAGAAATATGTCTCAGACCTCCAACAGCCAGCAGAATACGCAGCAGAACACACTCCAGCAGGAACCCGTCCGGCAGGGAACGGGACAGCCGGGATCTTCTCAGCAGAGCAGCGTTGTTCAGAATGGAGGAAATACTTCTAATACTTCCCCGCAGTTTAATCAGCGGAATAGCGGCGGGCCCCGGCGCAGCAGGAACACCTCTGTGCCGCCCGGCACCCGGTGGGCCCCCAGCTATGTGCCGCCGTCCTCCAACGGCGATAACGCCGCTGGAAACGATTCGATGTCACAGGGCACTTTCCCGCGCGGCGGAGGTTTCGGTGAGAGCCGGACTGGTGGTGGAGGTTTCAGCGGCGGCAGCAGAGGGAACTTTGGCGGTGGTTCCCGTGGCGGCGGTTTTGGTAATGCCCGTACCGGCGGCGGCGGATTCAGCCGTGGCGGCGGTTTTGGCGGTGGGGCGCGTGGCCGTGACGGCGCTGACGGCATAACTACCGCGCCAACTGCAGCCAGCGACACAGCCATTCACTCGCGTACCGGAAGCGGCGGCAGCGTATTTCGTCCCGGTACAGCAGGAACAGGCCAGCCTTCCAGAACTGCCAGCAGTACGCCGGTAAGCGGTACTTCCGGTACGGGATCTGTGGAGAAGACCGCCGTAAAGGGCGGCGGCAGCCCGAAAATCCCCAAGCCCGGTATGGCAGGAACGGAGCGTACCACCGTTTCTGACAGCAGAATCGTAAAAAACAAGGGTGTTTCCAGTGGATCGTCTGGGACTCCGCCCGGCACAGCAGGTACAAGTACGTCTCCGTCCGCCGCCCGCTCCACCCGCTACCGGGCAGGCGAGAAAGCTGCCCGGCAGCATATTACTAATCCCGGTAAAGTGGTGGCAGCTCCCGGGAAAGCAGCTTCTTCCGGACAAGGTACATCAGGGCGGCAAGCGGAGGCCCGCTCTACCCGCCGCGAGAAGGCTCATACAGAGCGTACCACGGTGGAGAATACCGTCAGGCGCACAAGCGAGCAGCCCGGCGCGGCAGGGATCCCGTCTGCCGGCCCGGTACGTCAGCCCGGCAAAGCTGTCCCTCCGTCGGCGGGCGTATCCCCGCCAAAGCGGCAAGGCTCCAGTCCGGCCCAGCAGGAAACCCGGCAGACTTCCGCTCCTGGCAGGCCCCAGAGGGCCGCTGCCGCCCCGTCCGGTGCGGCAGGAACACCGAAAAAAGCGCCTGCGGCTTCAATACAGCGAGAGCAGTCCGTCCCGGCCCGGCAGGAACGCGGCAGATCTTCCGCGCCCGCCACCCCTCCGGCGGCTGCCGCCGCTCCTGATACACGCCCCGGCATTGCAGGGACCGCGCCGGGCCGCTCCCTTGCGGCTGAGAAGGGCCGGACGGCCAGAAATCAGGCGAAGCGGGCGAAAGGGCCGGAGGGCATGACGCCGCCCGGCAAACGTCCGGGCATCGGTTCCGCGCCGCCTGCATCAAAACGGCAGTCCGGCGCAAAACCGCCAGACCGCAGCGGACACGGCGGAGGTGGCGGTCATGGATGATAAGCGCAGTCCTGCTATTATCATAGCTGGCTTGGCGGCATTACTGCTGGTTCCCATGCTGATCTTCACCGCCCTGCCCAATATGTTTTTCGGTTTTGATAATTCTGAGACAGATACCGTCATCCATATGACGGAGCAGGCCAGGATGATCGGCAGTGTGTATATGAGCCTGGAAGATTTTGAGAAGTCTCAAATCGATTCCCTTATCACGGGCATTGCCGCTGAGTATGAAACCGATGGCAATGCCGTTGATAAGATCGAGGTCCAAAGTAATTTCGAGGAAGACGATCTTCTATGGCTCATCGCCATCAATTCCGTTCTGCATCAACAGGACTTGGATAGTATGAGCGCGGCGGATATTCGCCAATTTTGTACCTCCCGGCTGTCCTTCGAACCAACTATTTTAAGCGGGCCTGCAAACGTGCTGACGGTTGAAGTCCAGAAAATTGACCCGGAGACACTGATGGACCAGCTGGGCTTCGATGATAAAGCCAAGACCTGGGCGGGTGCAATGTACGAGGTGCTTTCCGAGAGCGACGCCCTGGAAAAGTATAAGGATCATTTCGATGTGCCGCCGCCCAGCTATGAGGGCGATACCTCCGGCGACGGCAGCATCACCCCCGGCGGGTCTGGCGGGAGTGGGAACAACGCCATAGATATTTCCGCTTTCGTCAGTCCCGGCACAAAAAATAATCTGGATTTGGCCGCTTACGCCATACAGGCGTGGGAAAACGGGTGGGGGTATGTCTGGGGGACCTACGGCAACGTCCTGACCCGATCCCTGTTTGACTACAAGCTCCAGCAGTATCCGGACGGCGTTGGCAAATATGCGGATTTCATCCGGAATAACTGGCTGGAGCGCCGGACGGCGGACTGCGTTGGGCTTATCAAGGGTTACGGCTGGCTGGACACGCAGAGTATGGAGATCCGGTACGGAACCAACGGTATGCCGGACTACGGCGCGAACCAGATGTACCAGTCAGCCATAGAGTCCGGGACCATGGACACTATGCCTGAGATCGTCGGCCTGGCCGTCTGGAAGCAGGGGCACATCGGCGTCTACATCGGCAATGGCTATGTGATCGAGGCTATGGGAACCAGGTACGGAGTTGTCAGGACAGAGCTGTCCAAACGAAGCTGGTCCGGCTGGTGCAAGATCCCGTACGTTGATTATATGGAGGAATAGCCGGATGCCGAAACAAAGTAATCTGCGCCGCCTGCGCTGCCGGTATCATATTTCCCTCGGCGAAATGGAAGCGGTTTCCGGTTTTTCCAATCAGTATATCAGCTGCGCGGAGTTGGGAAAGATACGCGCTACGCCACAGCTGACAGGGAAAATGGATACCGCCATAGAGCTGCTGATCGCCAAACGAAAACAGGAACTGCTGCTCCTGGAGACGGACTTCCTGAAATGCAGGGGCCGTCTCCTGGAGACAGCGGAGGAAAGTGAACATGAATGAGACGTACTACATACCGACTAACTTTACAGACGCCGGGCGGGTGATGGGCCTGTTTGAGATCCGGAACATGGTGGAGGCGATCCTGCTGGCCGGGCCGATGCTGTACCTGTGTCTCACCCTGCTGCCCCTGGCGCTGACGCCGAAGATCATCGTCACCATGGTGATCGTTATGCCGCTGGGCGGCTTCGGCCTGCTGGGCGTCAATGATGACAGCCTGACCCGCTGGGTGGGCTGCTGGTGGCGCTGGCGGAAGGGCCGTAGGCTCATCAGCTACCGGGGGGAGGCGGGGAAATGAAGGTTGGCCTTGTCGCTGTAGACGGACATAACAATTTCCCCAATCTGGCCCTCATGCGCCTGTCCGCCTGGCACAAGCTGCGCGGGGATACGGTGGAGTGGTGGAACGGCTTTGAACACTATGACAGGGTATATCGATCCAAAGTGTTCACCTTCACGCCGGACTTCAACAGCGTTGTCAATTCGGATGAGATCATCACCGGCGGGACCGGCTATAAGGACTATCGCACACTCCCACCGGAGGTGGAGGCCGCGCCGCCGGACTACAGCATTTATCCGCAATTCAAGAGAGCCATAGGCTTTTTGACGCGCGGGTGTATCCGCCGCTGTGAATATTGTATCGTACCGCGTAAGGAAGGGACTATCCATCCTGCGGCAACCTGGAAGGAGATCAAGAGGCCAGACAGCCGGGAGATCATATTTTTGGACAATAATGTTCTGGCTTCTGATTTTGGCCTGGAGCAGATCGGCCGCATGGGTGGAGAACCTGTCTGGGTGGATTTCAATCAGGGGCTGGATGCCAGACTGATTACTCCTGAGACTGCTAAAATGCTGTCACGGCTCCACTGGATACGGTTTATCCGAATGTCCTGCGACACCAGCGGTATGATCCCTGTGGTGGAGCAGGCTGCGGCCTATCTCCGTGAAGCCGGGGCAGCCCCCTCCCGCTTCTGGGCATACGTCCTGGTACGGGATGTAGAGGACGCTCACCGGCGGATCATGGCTCTTTGGGAGATGGGAATTACCCCCTTTGCCCAGCCGTATTGGGACTACGATGGCGGCGAACCAACTTTAGAGCAGAAAGCCTTTGCCCGATGGGTCAACCACAGGGCGGCCTTCCATTCCTGCACATGGGAGGACTATCAATATCCGGGAAAGAGAGGACGGATCCTATGAACATCAAGGAACTGATTTTTGGCGGCAGTGTTAAGGCCGCCGGCAGCGGAGGGGCCTACCGGGACAGCATCCAGGCGTGGCTCCCCGTCAAAAACATCATCGGCGGCGTGGTCATTACCCGCGATAACCGTTTCATCAAGATATTGGAGGTCCTGCCGGTCAACATCTACCTGAAATCCCCCAATGACCGGCAGAACATCATTTCCGGATTTGCCGCCTATCTGAAGATCGCGCCGGATGACCTTATGCTCCAGGCCCGAACGCTCCCGGCAGATACGGCGGAGTACGTGGAGCGGATGAAGCAGTACGCGGAACGGGAGGAGAACGAGTCCTGCCGGGAGATGATCGAGGACAACATCAGGGAGATCGGCCAGGGCGTTGCCAGCGACGCCATCCGGCATCGGTTCTTCCTGATCTTCCAGTATGAGGCCCGTATGAAGTCCAAGGGCAATTCTGTCGCTGCGGTCATCCAGCGTCTCAACGAGGAGGCCGACACCGCCCGGCGATACCTGGATGTGTGTGAGTTGGAGGTGCTGGAGCCCCGCTATTCGGATGACTTCCTTTTGAAGCTGCTCTATGAGATCATCAACAAGCGCACCAGTCTCCGGGTCAAGCTGCCGGAGGGCGTGTTCGATATGACCACCGCCGTACACGGGATTTTTGAGTAAAAGCATAGTGAGGAACCATCGTTATGGTTCCTCACTATGCTCGACAGCTGAAAGTTGCTTATCACAAAATTGCTTCAATGCGGGAATGTCACCAGTTGTCGTTGCCCATATCCGTTCCCGGTTCACGCTTCCGTAATCATGGGCGACAACATTGCGCATCCCCTTCATAGCACTCCACGGCATCTGCTTCGCAGTATCACGCCGAAACGTCTCCGATAAGCCGCCTACAAGTTCACCGATCTGCAAAAGGCTAAATGCAACGGAGTGCTGGTAGTCCGTGTCGGAGAGAAATGAATCCAAATCTTCCCCGTAGCGGGAAACCGTTTGCTGAATGATAACGCAATACTCTCTTATTCTGGAAATGCGCTGCAAATCAGGCGACAGCATAAATCATCCTCCGTTCTCTCGCCACGTTTTCACGGAAGTAGACATCGCTTTTCATTCGACAGGGCTGTTCCAGAGAATCCACGGTAACAAGACTGAGCTCTTTCTCCAGAGCATCCTCCAAATCACTATAGAGTCCCCCCAGCGCAAAGAGGGTCTTCAAATTCTCTCCGTCAGTATCTACCAGCAGATCCACATCGCTGTCATCTTTAGCTTCACCCCTGGCATAAGAACCAAAAACATACACCGCCTGAAGATGGTATTTCTCCGCCACCGGTCGGATACGCTGGGCAATTTCATCCAATGTATAGATCATAGCGAACTCCTTTCTCTTGGAATTGCACCTGCTTCTATCTTTATTATACGCAATTCTTAACCAAATTCAATAGTGAAGGATGTGAAAAAATGAAGTCTACCAAGAAAATTACCAAGTCCGCCGCTAAGGCGCGGCCTAAAAAGATAGCGCCGCCTGCGGAGAAAAAGCAGTCCGCCCTCAAACGCCTGCTGTTCGGCGAGGAGAAGCCTGACCTGACAGAGCTGGAATCCGGCTCCACTACCATTCTGGATATTCTTTCTCCCACCGCTATTGATACCAAAAGCCGGGATCACATCATTGTAGACGGCGTATACCACGCCTACCTCTACATCGCTGGATACGGCTACTCTACTACAGTTGGCTCCTGCTGGCTCACTCCGCTGGTGGAGGCCGGCGAGGGGATCGATCTCAGCTTTATCGCCAGGAGGCAGCCCAAGGACAAGATACTCTCCAAGATCGCCCAGACCACCATGGTCAACCGCTCCCGGATGCGGGATGTGGGCGACACACGCCAGGACTACGAGGAATTGGACAGCGCCATCAGCTCCGGGCTGTATTTGAAGGACGCAATGAACCGGCAGGGCGAAGATTTTTATTACATGCACACGCTGGTCGAGGTGGTAGCGGACGATGAGGAGACGCTGGAGCAGCGCGTCACCGCCGTGGAAAAGCTGTGCGTCTCCATTGATATGATCGCCCGGCGGTGCGACTATAAAAATGAACAGGCATTCCTCTCTGCGCTGCCGCTGCTGGCCCTGGATGCGGATGTGGAGCGAAAGTCCCGGCGCAATGCCCTCACCAGCGGCGTGGCGGCGGCTTTCCCTTTCGCCTCTTATGAACTCAGCGACCGCAACGGCGTGTTTCTGGGGCTGAACCTCTACAACCGCTCCCCGGTGTTCCTCGACCCCTACGACGATTATAAGTATACCAACGGCAACTGCTGGATCGGAGGTTCCTCCGGCGCGGGCAAGACGTTCACGCTGCAATGCCTGGGCGGCCGGCTGCGGCAGCAGGGGCGGCGGGTCATCTTTATCGTGCCGAAGAAGGGCCACGAGTTTCGTCCTCTGTGCGAACTTCTGGGCGGGCTGTATTTGAAGATGTCCCCGTCCTCCAGGGACTGTCCCAACATCATGGCTATCCGGCGAAAATCGCTGGACGCTTACTCCGGCCTGCGGGATCTGGCGGTGCGGGACGATTCTGTCCTGGCGGATAAGATCTCCCGGCTTATCATCTGGTACTCCCTGCAAAAGCGGGACTTGTCGGATGAGGATAAGAACCATTTGGACTCCTCCCTGGTGGAGTGCTACCGGCGGTACGGGATCACCTTTGACAATGATTCTGTTTTGAAGGAGGACGGCGCTTTCCGGAAGATGCCCATTATCGCGGATTGGTACAATGTCCTCCAGGAGAACGCCGAGACAAAGCATCTGGCGGTGGTGCTGGCTCGGTATGTTACGGGCTCGGCCTCCGCCATGGGCGCGAGGAACGATATAGACCTGGACAACAAATACATTGTCCTGGACACCTCCGGAATGCCGGACGATCTGCTGCTGCCGGGGATCTTCTGGGCCACCGACATTGCCAATGACCTCATCATGGATGCAGGGAGCGATCTCTCCGCCCTGATTGCGGATGAGCTGTGGAGCCTGGTGGGAGCCAACTCGAATCCCCTGGCCGCCGGATTCGTACAGGAGATGGTCAAAACCATTCGCGGCCTGGGCGGCATCGCCGTTACCTCTACTCAGGGAATGCAGGACCTCTTTGGCCTGGACGGCGGAAAGTACGGCAAGGGCATTTTGGATTCCAGCCGGATCAAACTGGTGATGCAGATGGAGGAACAGGAGGCCCGGCTCATCCAGGGCGTACTCAATCTCTCCGAGGATGAAGTCCGGCAAATCACCCGGTTCCGGCGCGGCGAGGGATTGCTGTGCATCGGGTATAACCATGTGCCGATTGCTTTTCATGCTACGCAGAAGGAATATGATGCCATTACTACTTCGCCTACGGATTTGCGAATAAGGAGAACAGGAGGAGCGGAATGAACAGCTTGAAGCAGGATGTATCCCGGATACAGGAGCTGACCGCCGCCGCATTTCATCAGACCGGCGGATTGGCGGCGCTGGCTGGCAGCGGGCAGACAGACGCTGTGAAATTGCAGCGGATGCTGGAGCAGACCATGGAGCGGTTCGATCAGACAACTCTGGAGCTGCGGCGGCTCTGCGAGAAACATTCCCCTGGGGCCGGAGGGTATGGCAGCCGGCCCGCCGCTCCTCGGATGGAGGTGGACGGATACGTGGAGCGATTCGGCTACAGCTGGCTGCATATCCAACTGAACACGCTCCTGCCCCATTGCCGCTACCAAACCCCGGAGTGGCTGAGCGATACCATCCGGCGGCTGCTGGATGAGTACGAGAGCGGCGGGAGTACGCTGCCCCATTTCAATACGGCGATGCTGGTGATCGACGAACACTGCGGTATTGACGGGCGGCATATCTTTGACCAGGACAACAAGGGGTGGAAAGCCGTTTCCAATGCCATCAAGGGAAGGCTGATCCCTGATGATGACCAACATACCCTGTCCCTGGCGCTGCTGTCCCGGAAAAGCGAGCTGAACGTCTGCCATATCACCCTGCTGGATCAGTCGGACGCGGCAGATTTCTTTGCCATGCACTCCGGGGATTACGTCAGGAGTGACTTCTACAGTGGGACGTGGGAGTAGGCAGATTTGCCCTCAAATCTCCTTGATTTTCCAGTCTTGGACAAGTACGGCTGTCTGCCCAGGTTATAAAGTCATTGAGTTATTGCGGCGCAGGGCTTTCAGCCGGCGGGCTTGCCCATTTGGGGGAAGAAAATCTGCCATCTATGTGGGGGTAGGCAGACTACCCCCACATAGAGAGCGTCAGGATGCGAAAATTGTTCTTGCGCCGGGAGCGGCGCAAGGGCAATTTTCGCGTCCGCAGGAACAGGGGGCGTGTGGTGATTTTTAGTAAGCGGGATGTCGATGCTCTGCGAATGATCTGCTGGTGTCAGTATGTGTTTCCCCGTCACCTGCGAGGGATCATCACAGACATTGAACTTGAAAATCTGATCCATATAGGTTTCGTCAAGCACCATGTGAAAAGCGGTTCTCTTGTTCTTACTGGTAAAGGAAGTGAACTTGTGACTGAGATATTCAGTCAACAGGTTCCAGCTTTGACAAAGTCCTATCATAATGCCGCGATCCAGCGGCGGCTTCGGCAATCCGGCATGGCTGCGACGGCTTACTACGGTGCTGTCAATATTTTTTCAGCCAGTCACGAGGAACTGTCGCAGTCCCCATCGCTCTTTCTCTCGACCATCACAAGAAGGTATGAAATGAACCCGTGGGGGAATGTCCGTATTGCCGCCATTGCCAATCTGGGTGGGACTCTCTACGCTGTCCACTACGTTTGCCCCGGCATCGGTAAGCTGGCCCTTACAGATGAACTGACAGCCTTCACCAATCAGACCGCCCGCTTCCGGGATACCCGGCGGGCGTTCATCTTTGCTGGGGAGAGTTATACAGATATTCTCACCGAGCTGGAGCAAACAGACAAAACCAATACAAAGCTGATCCTCTATGGCGATGCCTACCGCAGCCTGCAGCTTCCGGTACACTTGCTCTCCTGTAATGATACCGGCGCAGTACAACTACAAATCATGGCTGTCCCGGATTATCGAAAGAAGCTAACGCAGGCCGCGCTAAAGAATCAGTATCAGCCCCCACCAAAGGATGTCCCCGTCTGGGATGCTCTTTTCCAGGGCCTGCCCTTTGTTATGGCGGCGGATATGGACCTGCGGCGAATTGATGCCGCCATACGTGCCGCTCACGGCCAGGGAATAAAACAGATCGCCGTTGCTGCCCTGCGAGGGCAGGCGGAGACTGTCCTCTTTCCCTGTTACCGGGATCCCGGCCTTGCGCGGGTATTTGTCCTCACAGATGAAGCTATCTCGGAAGTAACCGGCAGGCCCCCGCTCCCCTACCTGCCCCCACGTACACAATTCATTACGCCGAAAGGAGATGTCATTGATGCTCCGCCCTTCCAAACTCATGGAAAAACTGGAAGATCTCATTGAGAAAAAGTGCGGCCCATGGTATGAGCGCCACAAGGCAAAATTTCCGTTTTATATCCCATTAGGGCTGGTAGCCTGGTATTTCTACGGGATGCTCCTCAACTCCCTGAAGCTAGGCAGGCAGGCCACCTTTCACATCCCCGGGCAGGAAGTCCCCAGCATCTGGGTGGTCAATCCCTTTAAGAATTGGTTCGTGGTGTTCACGCCCTTTGGGCTGGGCGTCACCGCTGTAGCTGCACTGCTGGTCTGTCTCATTACGAAAAAGGGGTACATCTGGTTTTCCGGCTACAAGTACACCCATGACCCACGGGGCTTCGACATCCTCCCGGACGCTACCCACGGCTCCTCCGGTTTCCTGACAAAAAAGGAAATGGGGGAGTTTCTGGAGCTGGGCGGGGTCACGGAAGTCCTGGGCATGATGTTGGGAAAGCACAAGGCCCACGAGAACGATCTGGACAAGTACGCCATCTATGCCGCTCACCGGATGATCCCCGGCGACAACAACAATCTACTGTGCATCGGCGCGCCCGGCAGCGGGAAATCCCGAGGCTTCATCATCCCGTTCCTCATGGGCTGCGCCCAGCGGGGAGAGTCCGTTTTTGTCACAGATCCAAAGGGAGAGCTGTTTGAAAAGCTATCGCCTTACTTTCGGGAAAAGGGCCACTACGTCAAGGCGGTCAACTTTCTGGATATGGCCCACTCGGATGGCTGGAACTGCCTGTACTCCCTGGAGAAGGAGACTCATCTGGTGCAGACGGTGGCAAACACGATTATCAAGAACACCTCTGGCCCAAAAGAGGCGGACGACTTCTGGAGCCGGGCGGAGCTGAATCTGCTCATGGCGCTCATCCATTACGTCTGCAATCTGAAGGACGCCAATGGGGATCTGCTGCCTATCGAGCAGCGGGGCCTTGGTGACGTCTATCAGATCATGGCGAACAAGAGCATTCAGGAGATCAACCGCACTTTGGCCGAGCTGCCGCCGGAACACCCTGCTAAGGGCCACCACGGCCTGTTCCTGAAAGCGAGAGAAAATCTGTGGGGCAACATCGCCATTGGCTTGGGCAACCGCCTGGCCATCTTTCAGAACAAACTGGTGGACGCCATCACCCGGAACCATGACGTTGACCTCCTGCTGCCCGGACAAAAGCCCTGCGCTTACTTCGTCATCATCTCCGCTCAGGACAGCGCGTACCGCTTCCTCAGTTCGCTGTTCTTCTCCCTGGCTCTTCCACGGCTCTCGGACTACGCCCGGCTCCATGGCAAGAATGGCCGTCTGCCAGTGCTGGTGAATTTCTGTCTGGATGAATACTGCAACATCGGCTATATGGATGGCATCGCGGACGCCCTCAACAGTATCCGTGGCTTCAACATGAGCTGCCAGATCGTAGTGCAGAGCCTTTCCCAGTGGCAGGAAAAATACCCGGGGAAGGAGTGGGAGAACCAACTGGCAACCTTCGACCAAACATTGTATATGGGGTGCAATGACCTCACCTCGGCCAAGTACATCTCAGAAAAGTGCGGCAAGGTGACGATCTCTGTCACCAACAATCAGATGCCCCTCATGCCTCTGTTTTCCCCGGTCTATACCAGCACCCGTCCTTATTCCCAGACTCGCAGCAACACCCAGCGGGACCTCATGCAGCCGGATGAAGTATTGCGCCTGGACCGCCGGAAGTGCATCGCCCTGTTTCAGGGTCACAAGCCCGCCCTGCTCTATAAGCTGGCCCCGGAGGAATTTCCGGACTACGGCAAACTAAAGTCCTGCCGGGTGATCGATTACATTCCGGCCTGGAGACAACAGGAGGAAAAGACACCTCCGCGCTCGGAAGCGCCTGTTCCTGTATCTGTACCCGCACAGCCGTCTCCAGAGCAAACTGCTCCGGAGACAGTGAAAGTCAACCCGGCGGAGGACTTGGAATATCAGGTGGAGACAGCAGAGCGATCCAACAGCTCCAGCCTTGGAATGGTGGAGGTCACGATAGACGGCGTGTGTGGGGAAGATGAAGACAGCCCGCCGGGAAGATGATACTCCCAGCGGGCTGTTTGAAGGATCTTATTCTGATGCCATGCTGGAGCGCAGGATGGAGGCCCAATCACTTTTCCCGTATAGGAACCGAAGAACATACACTATATCCGACGTTTGCGATACGGTATAAAAGGCAAGATAGTTCTTAACCTGGACAAAGCGTATTCCCCATGCAGAAAGCAGCTTATCATCAACTAAAGCGAAACGTTCCGGCATATGCGACAGGCCCGACAGACTTTCCTCCGCTTCAGCGATCAGTTTGTCAGCCGCCTGCGGATTCTTGAGCGAAAACTCAATATGATCCGCCGCGCGGTTCAAATCGCGTTCAGCCGCAGCGGTAATGTGAACATGGTATGACTTCATCTTCCCCGGCGGCTCCTGATGTCCGCCATAGCATCTGCAAGCGGACGTGCTTTCCCCTCCGCCGCATCCTCAAGTCCCTCTTGAATAAGTCCATAAAGTTCGAGACGCCCGGCCAGCGCCTCATAAGCCTCAATACTCATAACCGCCAGATCGCCTTTCCCGTTTTTGGTAATGAAAACAGGTTCCGCATAATCGTGGCAGAAAGTTGATATTTCATTGTACCGATTCCGCAATTCGGCGCTGGAACGAATCTCCGGCATAAAAACTTCCCCCTTTTCAAAGATACTAAAATTATATCTGAATTTCTTTATAATGTCAAGACGGAGGTATTCCCATGAAGGCAGCGGAAATGAAAGAGCGCCCCACCTTTACCCTGATGAAGCAGACGGATGTGCAGAGCATCTACCACATGCAGATGCCCCGCTGGCTGTTCTCCGATCCCCGCTATGCGGATATGAGCCTGGACGCCAAGGTAGCCTATACCTTCCTGCTCAACCGTTTCCAGCTCTCCCGCAGGAACGGCTGGGTCAATGACCACGGCGAGGTGTTTGTTATCTTCCCCCGCAGGGAACTGGCGAGAGAGCTTCGCATAGGAGAGAAGCGGGTTACAGCAGCTTTCCAAAGGCTGGCGGAGTTGAACCTGATCTGGGAGAAACGCTGCGGCCGGGGCGACGCCAACCAGATCTATCTGGCCAGCGTCCAGCCGGAAGACGACCCTGCCTACACATGTGCGCCATTTATATCGGAGGAGCCGGAGCATGACGGTTCAAGAACCGCCGGTATGGCGGGTCTTACATATGGGAACACTGGCTCAGAACCGCAAGAACCGCCACTTCCACCAGTCCAGAACCGCCAAAATGACGGTTCAAGAACCGTCGAATCTGCGGTTGCAGAACCGTCAAACTGGCGGTCAAGTTATAATAATACAAGAAAAAGAGAAAAGAGTTATATTGAAGCCAGTCAGCCCATTCCCCGTGGGCAGGCGGACGATGAAGCGGAACTCATGGGCATCCTGGATGCCTGTGAGCTTTCTTATTTCGAGCCGGAGACGGCCAGGGTGTTTGAAAACGCCATTGAGCGATTATTTTACTCCAACAGCTTCCGTATCGGCGGGGCTGTGCTGCCCCAGAGCCGGGTGCGTTCCCGGCTGCATCTCCTGGATGGGATGATCCTGCGGAACGCGGAGAGCAAGCTTCACGCCAATCTGGACAGGCCCATACGCAACTCCACGGCCTACACCATGGCGACCATTTTCAACTGCATCGCGGAGAGCGAGAGCGACCTGATGGTGGACCCCTACCTAAACAGCCTCCGCTCCCCGCCGGATGGGAGGTGACGCCGGTGTTTTTATCTGTTCAGCAAAAATACATCATGGAGATCCTTCGGAAGCTGGGCTATATCCGGCGAGAACAGCTCCGGACGCTGGTACAGGGGCGGTTTTCAGAACTTGAAATCTCTGAGTGTCGCATGGCGGCCATGCTGCGGCAGCTGCGCTATGCCACGGGTGATGTCCACCTGGATAACAGCGCCGTATGGCTGGGAGAAGCACAGCCTGACTTTCAACGCTTGGAGGCCGTTGACGTGATGCTGGAACTGTCGGAGGGCCGCCCGCAGGACTTTTCCGTCAAATGCCAAAGCCCGGAGCTTCTGCACTTCACCCTGGAGGGCAGCTCCCTCCGGCTGTTCGCCGTGGTCACGATTTCCGACCCGCTGCACACCAGCGTCCAGGCGAAGGACAGTCCCGGGCGGGTCGTGTGGATCTCCGACAGCGGCACAGCGCCGCTGGGACTGACGCTGCCGCCCAAACATTTCTTTGCCGCCCGGCAGCCGGACGGCTCACATCGGTTTTATGGCTCATAGGGCCATGAACATATCAAAAATTTTTCAAGGAGGACTACAGTATGCCAAGAAAGAAAACTACAGAACCCGAGGGTATGGAGCAGGCCACAGGCATGGAGCAGAGCGGATTGACCGGCGAAAATGTGGACGCCGCCGCTGTTCCGGATGAAACCGCTTCCCAGGACGGCTTCCCTGCCGGCACCCCGGCAGAGGGAGCCGCAGATGCAATTCCGGAGAAAACTCCGCCGCCCCCTGCCCTGGAAACAGAAGCTGTTGGCGCGGAACCACTTCCGCCGGATGAAGAAGAATCGCTGTGGAATGTGCCTCCTGCGAAGGAGCAGCTGCCCCCGTGGACGGAGGCCGAACCGGCGACTGCACCTGCCTCGGAGAAAACCGACCGGCAGGCATTTTTCGACCTGAACTTCAATGAACTGGATCGGGATCTGACAACGGAGGAACGCCAGGAATGGAACTCCATCTATGCCTCCTACCGGGGCCGCAGCGCGCTCACGGGCAAGATCATTGGCGTTGACCCGTTATCCATCAGCGTCCGGAACCGGCAGACAGGGGCACTGGACCGGCAGACCATGTACTGCGCCGTGGTGGTCCCCTACCGGGTACGGATCGTGATCCCCGCCTCAGAGATGTGGGAAGACGGCCAGGAGCGGCCGGATTTCGTGCTTCAGAACATGGTGGGGGCCAGCATTGACTTCGTTGTCATCAAGGTAGACAGGGAGAGCGGCTTCGCCGTGGCTTCCCGGCGTATGGCGGCCCGCTCCCAGCGGTACTTCTTTTCCCACCGGCCTGCCCTGCATCGGGAGGGGGCCCGGGCCAGGTGCCGGGTGCTGTCTGTTGGACCCCGGCGGTGCCTGGTGGAGTGCTATGGACATGACATCAATTTGACCCAGCGGGATCTCCGCTACACAGCTATTCCCGACCTGCGCGATGCCTACCATCCTGGCGAGGAGCTGGACTGCATTGTCAAGAGTTACGATGCCGGCAACGCCGCGTTGAGGATCTCGGTAAAGGAGACGGAATCCAATCCTTTCGAGGGCGCGGAACTGCGCCACCCGGTAGGCAGCAGGCGGCAGGCGTCCATTGCCGGGAAATATGGAGGCGGTGTATTCTGCAATCTGCCGGATGGGACAGTCTGCATGTGCAGCTACTCCTATCAGCATGAGGACGCCGACTTTATGGTGGGCGACACCGTGATCCTGGCGGTGCAGCGGTATGATACTGGCAAGCGGCAGATATATGGGAAGATTTTGAGCAAGTGGTGATAAAGCGCCGGTGTCATCCTCGTGATGGCACCGGCATTTTTATGAGGCGGCGAATTGTATGTCCAATCACTTTGAAGAGATTGACAAGGAGGGGCAAACATTATACAATAGAGGAAAATCCGCTGCATTACAGCGTTGATATGGAGGATATCATGGCAAAAGATTGGCTGGACAGTGGCAATATTGATTGGGCTGATTATGATATGGAGGAGGACGAGATCCTGTCCCATATCGTATCCCTGCGGGAAATGACGGAGGCCGGGAAAATGGCTTGGAAGCTGCTCTCTTATTCCCCTCCCTACTTTTTCATCCGCAACCCCTTTGTGGAAGATATGGAGGCCTCCTTATCACAACGCCTGCTGGTTGAAGGCACGACAACGGACGGGCGGACATTTCGCTATCAAGTCATGGAAATGATCCATGTCCCCTCCGGCCTTTGCGATATTGAGATCGAAGAAAAACAGCCTGCTACGGAGTATGAGATTGCCTTGTCTTTCGATAAACAGTATGAATACCTCACATCACAAAAGGATGTCCTGAATGTGTACAAAGGCCATCCTGTTGTCCTCTTTGCTCGGACAGTTGCTGAACAAGTCCGTTCCGAGAACTTCCGGAACCTGGTGAAAGACCCCTCCCGGGCGTTCTCTGCTGAATCCCTTCCCGCCGCGTTGGCGGTGCTCCCCATTGTCCGGAAGGCCCAGAAGCTGTTTACATCCTGCGATGCTATAGCTTTTCACGAGCTTGTCCTGAGTAATGTGATGAGAGAAAACCTTGGAATAAAGGACTGACCGTATATTTTCTAGATGCGCAATAACCCCAGTTCATCTACCTTCTCCCACTTCACATGAAGTACATTCAGCATAACCGTATAATTTCTGCGGCTTCTTTCCGGGAGCGTATAGAGGAGCCCTTCCTCCAGCATGAGCTTCAACTCCGCCTCTACGGCGTCCTCTGGCAGATCATAGTACTCTGAAACTTTGCGGACGGTCGCCTTGAATGTGGGAGCTTTGGTATGGCTCTCCGCATATTGCAGGTTTTTCAGAATTGCGGTGCGGCATTCCTGAAAAGGTTCGTTGGAAAACGGAAGGCGGATGCACCAGTTGGAGATGGCCTCCAGCTGGCTGCTGATCGCGTTATCAATTCCATACAGCCCGACAGTTTTGCCGCAGAAATTCCGAAGGTAAGACGCGACGCTGCAAAAGTCGCTGTCTCCTGTAAATAAGACGATCTGTTCAATTTCCGGGGAGGAAATGACCTTCTGGTAGATATTATCCAGCATGATAAAGTCCGTAAAGCTGGCTTTTGCGTGGGGGCCAATATTGGCCGTCTCCACAACATGGTTTGTAAAGCGGCGGATATGGTTCAATTCGTCTCTTATCCCGCTGCTCTCGGAAAAGTCCCCAAAGAAAATGACGTCCAGCAGCTGGCCCCGGGTACGCAGGTCGTCAAACCACGCCTGAATGTTGGGCCGACGGTCATGGATCTCCTTGATGGCAATATACCAGTGCTCAAAATCTATAAAGGCCACAGTTTTCGGCAGCTGGACGGCGGCCTTTGTCAGGTCGCTGGCCGGTGGCTGTTCCAACGGTGTACCGTCTATTGTAATGCCCAATTCCGACAATGCCGTTTCAATGGCGCAGTAATGTTTTTTGCCCAGGTTTCGCACCCGCATCAAGCGGCACTCCTGCGCCAGCCGGATGATCTCTCCAACTGTTTTGATCCGCGCGTTTTTCAGAATAGCCGCAGTAGAAAAGTCCAATCTCAGATCTTCTGCGGGATAGTTTTCAATATCTCTCTGGGAAGTGACAGGTTCGCTTTGCATGATAAATTTCCTTTCCGCTATAGCGCCGGTGTGTAGTTGCAATTCAATTAAATTACGTTGTGGTTCGTCCTCATTATACAGGATAACCAATAAAATGCAATGTCGAAACCCGTCGGGATTGAGTGACTTTATTATATATCGTATGCCCACTGCCCTAATATATAAAGGAGGGTTCTGCCATGGAAATCAACACTTATCCCTCAACATCTCTCCGCAATATCCTCCCCCGCAAATCAGCAGCCGAGCTTCGGACACTTGCAAACGCTTATTATGTGAAGGGCTATTCCAAAATGAATAAGCACGATCTAGCGGAATCGGTCTGTGCGGAGCTTCAGGTCCCGGAGCGTATGGAGGAACTGCTGTATGTGATAGACGATCCGGTTTGGAGGATGTTTCAACAAGCGGTGGATGCACCCGGCGCAATCAAAATCAGCGGGGATGAACTTCCCGCGTGCAGGGCATTGGAAGCTCTTTGCTATCTGCAATGCGAAAATGACGGCGATGCGCCTTGCATTTTTATCCCAGACGAAATAAAGGAAGTATTCGGCAGCCTTGTCAGCGGGGGATTTCTGGCGCGGAAGGTCCGCTTTGATCTCCTGTTCAGGTATGCCGCAGCGGCAGCGAATCTTTACGGAGTAATCAGTCAGTATGACTTTGTGGATCTGTTCAACCGGCAGAACGCGCAGAAAACCAGTATTGATGAAATTTTCCCAGTTTTGATCCGTTATGTTGCTGTTGAGTCCGGCAGTTTCTGTTTCTGGGACGAATATCTGGTCAATGATGAATTTGAGGAAAACGAATTTCGGGATGTTCCCGATCTCCTGGCGGAGATTGGGAACAAACCCCGCTATATTCCGGATAAGAAGGAATTGCTCCGCTACGCTGACCCGGATTATTTTGAAAAGACGCTGCATACCGCGAAGCTGGAGCGGTTTCTGATTCAATCCTTGGGACAAAGCGCCGGCGCAGCAGAAGAAATCGTTGCGGAAATCCACTTTGCTATTGCGGTGGAAGCCGGTGTGCAGGCAATCTTTGATATTTTGGACGAATACAGTGTGGCGCTGCATGATAAGCAGCTCACTGCGCTCCTGCCGCTCATTACGAATATGACCAATTCCACACGGTTGTGGGCCAACAACGGCCACACGCCGGAAGAAATCTTTCGAGAGTTTTCCTCACGTAAGTCTCCCCAAGAGTTGGCCATAAAGAAGAAAATCGGCAGAAACGATTCTTGTCCGTGTGGAAGCGGGAAAAAATATAAAAGGTGCTGTGGAAGATAGGAAATGCCAGTCTTCCAAGAGCAGGAGACAATATCGTTATGAAAAAGCATCGTCCATCGCTCGCCGATAAGCGGCGGATGCAGCCCGACCGGACATACAAGGATCTGAAGCAAAAGCACAAAGCGAAAATTGCAGATTGGATGTTCCGCGCTGTGTGCGAGTATTATACAGAGCATAGCGAAATGCCGCCCGAAGACGCGGTGGCTGGGATCACAGACAGGATATATGAGAAAATAGTCTCTACCTGCATCTGGGTCCCCTATGAGGAAGTGTACCGCGAATTTCTCTCCAGGCTGCCAGAGTATGAGATCCATATCCAGGAGGGCGTTTTTTCAGACAGCTCCCAGAAAACTTCCCAAAGTATTCCCCCCGCCCCCAAGCCGAAGAAAGCCGGTGGCAAACGCTGTCCAAACTGCGGCAGGAAAATGAAACAGCAGTTTATAGGGCTCAAGCACTGCAAATGTGGCATGAGTTGGCAGAGGGGCGAGGGCTTCTTTGAACGCTCCCCGGATATGGTATTCGCTCTGAAGCGGCAAAAAGTAGGAAAGAAAATCAAACAGCGCCCGGTCGTTCGCCATCGGGATGACTGACGCTGAGAAATCGCCATTTTCTCCCGGTCAGTTGGAAAAACTCCAACTATACACCGTTGCTCCATGATGATAAAATAGGAGCGTATTCTAGGGCGGAGTAAGTTAGGGCGGAGTAAGTTAGGGAGGAATGGCAAAAGGGAGGGGCGAAGTCTGCCCCTTTCGCCGCACCGCGACGGCCTGGAAAAGAAAACAATGGACATAGAAGACCGTAGTTGCCTTTTGTAAGGCGATTGCGGTCTTTTTTTGTCCAGAAACGGAAAGGAGACTGCAAATGAAATGCCGCAAAGCAACCTGTTGGAGCTGACCTATTTTGACCCCAAGGCACAAGTCCGTCTGACCACCTATGCGGACACCATTATCACCGAACCCAACGGCAGGGAGGAATCCCTTGCTGCCGTCCGCTTCGGCGGATACCCGGAAATGGTGCGCGCTATGTCGGACGCCATTTACGGCGGCGGGATCGTTGACCTCATTCAGAACGGGAATACCTTTCATCTGAAAAGCAAGCCCAAGTCCTACCAGCGGCATATGTCCCATGACGGCACATATGCCACGGCTACCCTTATCATCAGTGACGAAGCTCTGTCCGCCAATCAACAGGATGACGGAGAAGATGAGCAAGAAAACGTCTCCAAGCAGCCGGAACAGCCCAGGCCCCGCAAATGCTACATCTTTTGCCCGGCCGGGGATCGGGACAGCCTATTCGCGGAGGTAGACCGAAAGACCGCCGCGCCCCTGCTCCCGGAGTTTCAGGACTACGTGCTGGATGAGCTGACCGCCCGGAAGATACTGCGCCGGATGAAAGTGTTTGCGCTCCACGAAAAGCTGGACGCCTGGCTGCTGGAGCTGCTGCCGGATGACAGGAACGTAGTGGACGTGCTGGAGCAGGGCCTGAAAGAGGGGAAGATCATGATCCCCGGCGCTGTCGCGGACAAGCCGGACGGATTCCGGGATGTGACTGGCGTCACGTCTTATCTCAACACATTCGGCGTTGATGTGGCGGAGCGCATCCGGAATCAATTCATCCCCCTGTTCGACCCGGCCGCTGAGCCGCTGTCGGAGGAGATACTGACCATCAACGACTACATCCAGCAGCAGGCGGGCTACTCCCTCTACGACGCCCAGCTGGCTGTAGCGGAGACTGTCAAGCGGCAGCTGGATCGCCGTAACGCCGCCTTCATCGTGGCGGAGTGCGGCACCGGCAAAACCAAGATCGGCTCCACAGCTCTGGGCGCGCTGCATGGCCTTATGGCCGCGCAGCGCCGGAGAGGAGCCCCAAAGACATTCAACCTTGTCATGTGCCCCTCCCATGTGACCCGGAAGTGGGTCAGGGAGATCGGGGAAACCCTGCCGGACACCTACGGCATGGTGGTCAAAAGCATCGCGGACTTTGACCGGCTCTATGCCATGTATGAGGCGGGAGACAAGAGCGTTTTCGCAGTATTCAGCAAGGAGCGGGCCAGGGACGGCTACATGCGCTATCCCGCCGTCCATGTGGGGCGGCGTCATGGTCACTGGTATCTCGCCTGCCCGGACTGCGGAAAGCCTGTTATGCGGGAGTGCAGCGATGACGGCAGCAGATATTTTGAACACGCGGACCCGTTCTTTTTTCAGCGGGAACACAGACAAAACCGTGTCTGCCGGGAATGCGGAAGCATGTTATGGGCTCCTATGGTTCCGGGCAGGAATATCCCCTGGACAAAGATCACCGATTTCGGATGGATCTGCAAAGAGTGGGCATCCGTGTATCTGACCCGAACCAAAAACACCGCAGTACAAAACAAGCTGCGACAGGTCGCCGGCGATCCGCAGGGCATGTTCCCGGTTGCGGGAGCCATCCGCCGGTTCCCGCTGAGTACTTACATCAAGAAAAAGTACCGGGGCCGGATCGATGGTTTCCTGTGTGATGAACTCCATGAGTACAACAACAAGAGCGGCCAGGGCGACGCCATGGCGGAGCTGTTCAGCGTATCAAAGCAGTTTGTCGGCATGACCGCTACGCTCATCAACGGCTACAGCTCCGGTATCTTCCATCTGCTCTACCGGGTGGTTCCCGGCCTGATGAACAAGGACGGCAAAAGCTACCGCAGGCCCGGCGACTTTGACGCAGAGTACGGTGTGGTGGAGGAAACCTATGAAACCATAGACGCGGAGTACAACTCCAACCGCCGGGTAAGCCGGAGGAAAACGCAGAGCAGGCAGCTGCCCGGCGTATCGCCGCTGGTATTTTCCCGGTTCCTGCTGGAGTACACCGCGTTCCTGTCTCTTTCCGATATGGGGAAGGACCTCCCGGACTATGAGGAGATCCCCGTCCCATTGGAGATGCCGGAGGAGGTCTACGCCGGGTATAAACACGCCGAGGACACGCTGCGCCGGTTTATGAAGAGTGACCGGAAGGCGGCGCGGAAGCTGCTGTCGGCCTACATGAACCTTCTGACAGTCTACCCGGACCAGCCCTATGGCCAGCCGGAGATCGTCCATCCCATAAACGGGTCTGTGGTTGTGATGCCAAAGAGCATCGGCGATTTCAACAGCATTCTGCCCAAGGAGGAAAAGACGCTGGAAATCGTCCGGGCGAAGATTGCCGCCGGGGAACGTGTGCTCATCTACACTAGCTGGACGCGGACGGACTCACAGAGGAAGCTCCAGGGCCTTTTGAACCAGGAGGGCATCCATACGGACATTCTGGCTCCCACCATCTCCCCGGAGAAACGGGAAGCGTGGGTGGAGCAGCGGGTCAATTCCGGGCTGCAGGTACTCATTACGAACCCCAAGTGCGTGGAAACCGGATTGGACCTCAATACTTTCACCACCCTGATCTTCTACAGTATGGGCTACAACCTGTTCACACTCCGGCAGGCGTCCCGCCGCTCCTGGCGCATCAACCAGACCGCGCCACGGGTGGAGGTCTACATGCTCTACTATGCTGACACCATGCAGGCCAAGGCCATGAAGCTGATGGCGTCCAAGTTGGCAGTGGCAGGACTCATTGAGGGTTCTTTCTCCGAGGAGGGGCTGGCTGCCATGAGCGATGTACGGGATATGACCTCCCAGATGGCCAAGGAGCTGGCCCAGGGGATCAAGGACAACGTGGAGGATATTGCCGCCGCGTTCAAGAAGATGGCGGTCATCAACCCTGACCGTGAGCGCCGCCAGCAGATAACCCTGCCGGCAGCGGAGTGGAAGACTGCGGAGGAACCGGAGATCGTTACGATCCGCACATCGGATCAGCAGCGGAAACGAGTCCTTTATGACGGCCTGTTGGAGATGTCTGAGAAGAAGCGGAAGAAACCAAGGCAGGAGCTGGAAGACCAGCTTTCCATATTTGGCGACGCCGCGTAAAGAAAGAAGGAGGAATTTTATTATGCGGGTAACGATCAACCGTATCGAGCTGCTCAGCGCCGCCAAACGCGCGGCCGCTATCGCGCCCAGCAGTTCTCCTATCAAGGAGATAGCCTGTGTGCTTTTGGAGACGGACAGCGGTTCCGGGAAATTGACGGTCACATCCACCAATCTGGAGACGTCCCTGGAGCAGAAGCTCCGCTGCGTCTCCCAAGAGGAGGATGCCCTGGCGGTCAACGCGAAGCTGCTGTCCACCATGCTGGAGAAGCTGCCCGGTGAGACAGTGGAACTGCGCCGGAACGGACACGATCCGGTTTTCCATCTGAGCGGCGGGGACGCGGAGTACAATGTCTCTATTTTCGAGCGGGGCAGCTATCCCAAGCCGGAAATACCATTCCCAGAGGATACTGTAAAGGTCAGCGGGATCCCCACCCTGGCGCGGCGCACCGTATTCGCCGCCAGCACAGACGGGAACACCGGCCGGCCATTGCTGAAGTGCGTGAACCTGACGTTTACCGAGGACGGCCTCCGGGCTGCCGGGAGCAACGGAACCTGCATCGTTACCGCCAGCGGCGACAGCAAGAGCGCCGGAAACGCCAGCCTGCTGCTGCCGGCCAAGTCCCTGGACAAGCTGGCCCGGATGTGCGGCGATGAAGATGCGTTCCGCGTGGGTACTACGGGAAAAACCGTGGCGTTCCTGCGGGAGGATTTCATCTACAGCGCCCGGCTTATGGAAGGGGAATATATCGACACGGATCGTCTGACCGCTTCTGTCCAGCCCCAGTTCCAGGTGCTGACGGATATTCCGGAGTTACGCAAGGGCCTGGAATCCGCCATTTCCTTTGATCCGGACGGCAAAGTGGGACTGCTTTTTGACGGACAGCGGCTGACCTTCCAGTGCCGGAGCAAGCTGGGCAGTTCCAGTACTTCCACCAGCGTGATCCCACTCAAAGGGAGCATACAGGGGGAACATTGGTTTCTGACCTCGAACCTGGAAGCCTGCTTCCGCGCCCTGACCGGGAGTGTGAAGCTGGGCGTAGCCGCCGGAGGGATGCTGGTTCTGGAAACAGAGGACGCATTGTATCTACAGACTGCTACAAGGGCTCCAGTGATCCAGGCGGAAGAAAAAAAGAAAGCGCCCGCCAAAAAGGCGGCGTAGAAGAAAGGGTGATTGTATTTGAGAGTCCCAAGTATCTGCCGCTACTGTGGCGGTGTGATCCGGCGTGTTCCCGGGCAGCAGGTCTACGGCGAGGCGGCGGCGAGGCGTCTGAAGCTGAAGAACGAGTGGTTTTACCAGTGCCAGAACTGCAACGCCCGTGTGGGCTGCCACCGGGGGACAACGCGCCCTCTGGGCAATGTGGCCAACGAAGTGCTGCGGCTCAAGCGGATGGAGACACACCAGGTGTTCGACGCCTTCTGGAAAGGCAGGCGTATGAGTCGGACGGCAGCCTACAAGTGGTTGTCAATGAAAATGGGGCTGCCGGAGGAAATGACTCATATCGGCGGTTTCGAGATGGATCAATGCCAGCAGGTCATTGACATCTGCCGCCAGATGGAAACGGCGGCGAATGGAAAGGAGGCCGCATGAAGTACACATTGCGGCAACCCGCCTGCACAGGCTGTCCCCACGATCTGTATTTTGGCGAGGCCATCCCCAAGAAGCAGTTTGGCGTCATGATGCACTGCGGCGAGCATTTCTGCACCGGCGGCAAAAAGGCGCGGCGGTTCAAGCGCAGCGATCCGAAGATCGCCGTCCCCCAGTGGTGCCCAAAACGGAAAAGTCCCTGTGAACTGCGGGTCTATGCCCTGAAGAGCATTCAGGACTGGCACTTGCACCGTCTCCTGCCGCCCGATCCCGATGATCCGATCTGCATATCGGAACGCCGGTATGCGCTGGCATCCAGCAGCGAAATTGAACTGACGCCCCAGGAATTTTGGAAACGGTGTCAGAACGAGCCTTGGACAGACCTGCTGGATGTTGACACTCCGCTCTACTCGGTTGTGGAGATCGACGACGGCCTTGCGCCGGCTTTTTTCTACAGGACGATGGTCGGGCTCAGTGTCGCACCGCATTTCAATACCGAAAAGGCCAGGACAAATCGAATGGAGGAATCTGTTTGAGGGAAGTCGAAAAACACTGCGACAACTGCCGGTACTCCTACATGGAGCCGGAAAGAGACAACGCCCGGATCATTCTGCGCCAGAAGTGCAGGAATCCGGATTACAATTCATCGAAAAACATCCATGACAGCATCATGGAGGACTGGGGCCGGGACTTCTGCCGTTTCTGGGCCCCCAAAAGAGAAAGGACAGCATCATGAAAAATTGTTATTCCATCGCGGAGCGCAACCGCATCGTGGAGGAGAACCTTCACCGCATCAACAAGACCATATGCAGGAACTGGGCCCTGATAAAGGCCGCCCATCTGGACCGTGACGATGTTTACCAGCAGCTGGCCATCCGGCTCATCCGGGCCGTAGAAACCTTCGACCCGGCCAAGGGCAAGCTGGCCCAGCATATCAACGCTCAGCTCCAGTACGAGCTGCTCAACTGCAAGGACAGCCGAAGCCGGTACGGCTTCACCGGCGCGCCCCGTGATCTGCGGGGGGCGGTGATCTCCCTGGAAACCTGCGG
Organism: uncultured Oscillospiraceae bacterium; assembly: GCA_910584045.1. GTDB lineage: Bacteria > Bacillota > Clostridia > Oscillospirales > Oscillospiraceae > Pelethomonas. The sequence continues at coordinate 27,862 of CAJTYO010000023.1, forward strand.
CGATCTCATGGCGGCGTAAGGACGGGAGGATGTATATGTTGCGTGATGAAATGCTGGCGGTGATCGCCGATGTCAACACCCAGGTAGCCGAGCGGGATGAATTGGTGGAGTGCATCGCCATTGCCCTGCTGACCCAAAAGAATCTCTTCATTCTGGGTGCGCCCGGCCAGGCCAAGAGCTACGCCATCAACGCCTTCCGCAGCCGGATCACCGGCGCGAGGCAGTTTGAGCGCCTGCTCTCCAAGCAGACTGATGAGGAACAGCTTTTCGGACGTATTGATCTGGCCAGCCTGCTCCCCGGCAGCGTTGCCCAAGCGGTGCTGGACAGCGATCCGCAGTACCGCCAGATGCACAGCAGCTTGAAAAACCGGCTTGCCAGCGGACAGGATGCCGGGGATCTTCCTGAACAGATGGAGCGCCGCCGTAAGGCACTGGCAGAACTCCATGGCAGCGAACCCCAGGTCAACACCGCCGGTAAAATACCAGAGTCGGAGATCTGTTTTCTGGATGAGATATTCAAGTGCAACGACGGGGTACTCAACTCCCTGCTCACCGCACTGAACGAGCGGAAGTACACCAATGAGGGGCGTACATATCCCATCCCCACGATCTCCTTCTTTGCGGCGTCCAATGAGATCCCCAACTTCAGCGACCCGCAGGAGAAGATCCTGGAGGCCCTGTATGACCGCCTGGATCTGAAGCTGGTGACGGAGAATATCTCTGACCGGGACAAACGCATGACCGTCTTGCGGGACAAGCAGGCTGGACGGAATGGACAGATCGTATCTTCCATCACCTTGGAGCAGCTGCTGGATATGCAGCGGGAGGTAAAGGCAATTCTCATCCCGGATGCCGTCAATGAACTGGCGGACGATATTCTCTGTGAGCTGCGGAAGAGCGGCGTCACTGTGTCGGACCGGAAGTATCTCAACTACTATCCCATTGCCCAGGCGAAGGCGTGGCTCTCCGGCCATACCTCGGTGCAGGCGGTCGATCTGCTGGCGCTGAAGAACTACCTTTGGCAGAAGCCGGAGGAGCGGGCTGTGGTGGAGGCCACACTCACCCGTATGTGCGTCAACCCCATGCAGGACAAGGTGAACAGCATCCGTGGCATGGCTGCGGAAGCCTATGAGGATTTCGAGTCAGCAAGAAATGATGCCAGTAGAGCCAACGCTGCCAGCAAAGCTCTCATCAAGCTGCGGGGCGAACTGGTGCGGCTCTTTGGTATGCGGCAGGAACTTGTTGATTCGGCGCAGTCCGACAGTGAAAAAGCTCTGACGGATGAACTTCTGATCGATATGGAGCAGATCAGCCGGAAAGCGCACGAGGCGATAGGGTTTACCTATACGCCCCTGGAGCAGCTGGCCGCGCTGCAATAAACAGAATTTTGAAGGAGGATACGCAATATGTTGAACCACATCGTCATCATGGGCCGGATGGTCCGTGACCCGGAGCTACGCAGCACCCAGAGCGGCACCAGCGTGTGCAGCTTCACCCTGGCCTGCGACCGGGATTTCAAGTCCAAGGACGGCGGGGAGAAGGAAACGGACTTTATCGACTGCGTGGCCTGGCGCTCCACGGCGGAGTTTGTCAGCAAGTATTTCACCAAGGGCCGTATGGCGGTGGCCTCCGGACGGCTCCAGCTGCGGGATTGGAAAGACCGTGACGGCAATAAACGCCGCAGCGCGGAGATCGTGACGGATAACGTCTATTTTGGCGATTCCAAGAAGGAGCAGGAGCCTCCGGAGGCAATCCACGGCGCTTCCGACGGCTTCCCCGGCGGAGATCTGCCGAATGGATTTGATCCGTTTGCCGGAGGCGGGGACAACGGAGAGCTACCGTTCTGATGGAGCGATTGCGGGAGAGGATTAATCTCTCCTTCGCATCACAAAAAACCTGTTGCCGGGTTGATATTTGGTTCAATACTTGGTAAAATGAATAAAGAGCTATATTCTCAGGAAAGGCGGTCAGGAGATATGATGTATCCGTATCTTACTCTGGCAGACGAAACAGAGATCGTACATTCCCATGTGATGAATGTGGATGGCGTCCAGACGGTAGAGGTTCATTTTGAACGACCGTCAGAAGAACGAGGATTTGACTCCGCCAGATGTGTGCTGCCCTCTTATCAATGGAAGTTTAATGATGGCTTTTCTGTGCAGGAAATTGACTTCTTCAACGAATTTTTGCATCACAACGCCCATTTGCTCTACCGTTATGCGGCGCAGGGAGGGATCCATTGTGCCTAGCTTGTTCCGGATCGGAGGATACTTGGTGTTCTTCTGGTCAAATGAAAATGGAGAACCGATCCACGTTCACATTGCGCGAGGAAAGCCGGGACCTAACACAACAAAAATCTGGCTGACCCGTTCGGGGCAATGCATCGTTGCAAATAATGACAGCCGAATCCCGCAAAGTGATCTGAACGAACTCCTGGATGTTATCTCAGCGCAATTTTTCCTGATTTGTAGGAAATGGCAGGAGCATTTTTGCGTGGAAGATGTCCAATTTTTTTGCTGAATATTGTTCTATTATTATCAGAAGCAGAACCGGTGGTTCTGCTTCTGATCTGTTTTTTGGAGGAATCACTATGAAGCAGACATATCGTTCTATCTCTGATGTACTCAATTCTCCGTGGGCCGCGCTCCAGCCGAAACCCGCGAACGATCCCACAGACCGCGTTCTGCGCTCTACCAAGCTGGAGGACAGCATCTACGCCGACCTCCGGAGCGGAGACGATGCTCTGGCGCAGACGGAACAGGAAGCCGCAAAAAAGCTGCGCTCCTTCCCCGCCCTCTCCAGGGACATCTACCAGTCCTTCTACTCCCTGATGCCAAAGCGCGGCGAGGACAGCGCCCTCTCGGCGCAGGCCCGGAAGTTCAACGCGCCTATTCTGGACCACATTACCCAGAGCGAGGACTTTCCTACGCTGAAATCTGTCTGCGAAGGCCGGGAGCTGCCCGCTTATGAGGCGGCGAGCGAATTTATCGCACAGGCAGCGAATGAGCTGGACGAGCTTCTGGCTGGCATCGGCGGCGAAAAGAACTCTCTGAATACCTTGGAGAAGCTGGAGGATGCGGCAGCCCAAGCCCAAAAGGAGCTGGCGGAGCTTCTGGAGCGGATGCAAAGATGCAGGAAGCCCGATGTGCAGCTGGAGCAGCAGGTGATCGCCGCTGCCAATAAAGCGGAAAGCAAGCAGCGGCAGGTCGCGGCGGTTGGGAAAATGGTCGATGCCAATACCGCTAAAAACCAGGATACGATCTCCGCCATAGTCGCGCAGGCAGTCCGCGCCGCCGCCGAAAAGGCGGAGGAGGTCCAGAACATTATCGCCGCCTGGGGTGATGATCCCGGAAATCTGGAGCGGAACGAGGTCAACACCGCTCTGCTGGAAACCGTCCGCAAAAGCAGCGTCCTGAAGGACGTTGCCAAGTACCTTGGCAGGTTCCGGGAGATATTCGCCCAAGGCAAGCGGAACGGCTACGCCTACGGACGCGGGGAGAAATATACCCTGGAGCTGGGCAATGACCTATCCCGGGCCCTGACCTCCGAGTTGGCCATGCTGGCCTCGCCGCTGACAGCCCCGATATTTCTACGGAAGTATCAGCGCAGGCAGATCAAGCAGTATAAGCGGCGGGAGCCGGTTTACAAGGGCATGGGCGATATTATCTGCTGCTTGGATGAATCCGGCTCGACAAAAGGCGATCCCGCCGCCTGGGGCAAGGCCGTAGCATTGACCTTGCTGGAAATCGCCACAGACGGAAAGCGGAAGTTTGCGCTAATCCATTTCTCCGGCAGTATCAGATGCCAGGTGGACATATTCCGTCCCGACGAGTATACTGTGGAGGACAAAATGCGGGCTGCGGAAACCTTTCTTGACGGCGGCACCAACTTCCAGGCCCCGATGACAAAAGCTGTCCGACTGATAAAAGAGGATGGTTTTGAAAACGCTGACATCGTGTTTATTACGGACGGCGAGTGCTTTCTGTCGGAAGACTATCAGGAAGAACTTCGCCAGGAACAAGCGGCGCGCCGCTTCACAGTTACCGGCGTCCTGCTGGACAAGGGAACGCCCAGCATGGATCTCAGCCTGCGGCCATTCTGTCAGAATATCTACCGCACCAGCCAGCTGCTGGGGGATGATATTGTGCGGGAGCTGGTGGCGAAAAGGGTATGATTTTCCCGAATCGCTTGCATATACCCCGGGGATGTGGTACTGTTAGAAAGAAACGGAGGTGGCTGGAATGCTCTATGATAAAATCATCGCCAGCTGGCGGGAAAAGAAGGTCCGCACTGCGGCGGATATTGCCCTGGAGATGAACGGAAACGGAGCCTCGTTCATCTATCACTCCGCTAAGATCGAGAATGACAGCATCACATACCACGACACCCGTGAGATATTCGACCACGGCGGCGTGACCTCCTATACAGGCGATGTACGCTCCCTGTTTGAGATCCAGAACTCCGTGGCGGCCTACTACCGGATGCTGGATGCCTTTGAGAAGCGGGAGCCCATGAGCGAGGCGCTGATCTGCGAATTTCAAGGATTGCTGACCCAGGGCACATACGATACGCTGCGCTATCAGAAAGGTGAGCGTCCGGGGGTATACAAAAAGCACGACTATGTGACCGGAGCAAAAGAGGTGGGCGTTCTGCCGGAGGATGTCCCGGAAGAACTGGCGGAGTTGATTGCGGAACTGGACAGCGTGGAGCCGCGCCAGGCCCTGACGGCGGCGGCCTACTTCCACGCAAAATTCGAGAACATCCACCCCTTTGCGGACGGGAACGGACGGACTGGACGGCTGCTGATGAATTATCTCCTGCTGCTCTGGGATCATCCGCCCATTATCATCCACGAGGAGGACCGGCGGGCATATTATGACGCCCTGGAGCGGTTTGATGAAGACCAGGAGTTGGCCCCGCTAACGGCTTTTCTGCAAGAGCAGGCCGTAAAGACATGGAGAACCAGGTTTGAGCGGGAGCAGGCGCGTCAGCGCAAATAGCATATCTATCATAGGGCGGTGGTATCTCATAGGAGATGCCACCGCCCTTTTTTGCGCAGAATTTTCAAAAAAGAAGCCGTTTTGTCAAAATGTAGCCCATTGGACGCTATCGCAAGTCTGTCAAAGTTTGTAATCTATAGGCATCCTGCAAATGCCCAATAGACTACAATAGGAGGAGCGTTATGGACACATTAGCGAGGACATTGGGAGCACGGATACGCACCGTCCGCAAGAAGAGAGGGATCACCAGCAACCACCTGGCGGATCTCTGCGAAGTTGGAGCGGTTCACATCCGAAAAATCGAATCTGGTAAGAAACTGCCCAGCATCCCGAGACTTATCATGATCTGCAACGCCCTTGAAACATCCCCGCAGTACCTGCTGCAGGACAGCCTGGATTTCAGCGGTTCCGACGCACAGCTGCGATTGCTGGACAAGATCCAGGCATTGCCGCCATCCCAGATGGAACTGGCGGAGAGCCTGATCGACACGATGCTGATGCAGCTGGCCTAAAAAAACGGAAGTCCGCCTTGGGCTTCCGATTTTTTCCATATTCCGCAAAAGGCACTTCACAAACAGATGATCCTGTGCTATATTGGCTGTAGTCTCAAAGGCTATTTGCCTTGTTTTTGCCGGAGATGACGTGAGATCGTCAGCAGTAGCAACAGATCCTCGTTGTCCAACTGCCGCATCTCCTCCATGATTTTCAGGTTCAACTGCGGATACAGCCCCTCCGAGTCAAAGAACTGCATGGGCGTGATCTCAAAATATTCGCAGATATTCAGGAACTGCGCCATAGACGGCAGGGCCTTCCCGGAGGTAATACCCTGAATGTAGTTGCGGTTCATCCCCAGTGCCAGACTCATCTCATACTCCGAGACGTCCCGCTTCAGGCGCAGCTCCGTTATCCTCTGCCGGACGTATGCCGGATAATCCATCATGACCACCTCATGATTAGCATACCTCTATTTTCTTCTCAACTATCCATATTCAATCGGCGTTTGTTTTGATGTTTTATGCAAACTTGCAATATTATATCTTGAATTTATAGAATAAATGTGTAGAATAAGACTGCAACACGGCGCGGCTATGCCGCAGCAATATGGAATTACAGAAAAGGAAGCGAGCATATGGCGAATGAAAAAGATCAGCTCACCCCAGAAGAGCTGCCGTTTGATCTGAAGAACGAAATTGGCGAGATCGGCAAGGTTCAAAGATTTATCCCCGGTGTTTACTGCCTGACCGCCCCAAAAGAAGGCTGTCCGGTGGAGAATTACTATGTTGTCATGGAGTTCGCCGCTGTTTTTGCCGCTGTCAGCAAGTATGGGCGGCAGTTTCCAGGACTGCGGCTGTATCCGGTGAGCGAAGACGCCGGCGGCTGGCGGATCGTGGAGTATGAGCTGGCCAAGTACCAGATGGCGCGCAGCCCGGAACTGCTCTCAGAGGAAGCGGAGCAGGAGTTTCATAGAACCGCCCTCTTTGCTGCGGGATACCATCCGGAGTATTTCGGAGAGTATCCCGTCCCGATCCGGACGCCCAGGGGCTGCACCCTCCGGCACCAGAAGCTGGAGAATGGCGTCTACTGGCTGGAGACCAGCCAGTGCGAGGAGCTGCTGGCGGTCTGCTACCCCATCTGGAACACGGAATTTACCAGTATCGCGCGAGTGATTGGCGAACCGACAGAGTATGATTCTATCCAGGGCTACGACAAGACGATGGGGTATCTCTATTTCATCCGGCGCTCCTGCTGCGTTGCCTTCTATGAGCTGATGCAGACCCGTCCGGCTTGGGAGGGTACGGTCATCGGCAAGGCGGCGGTGATGAACGCCATCTGGCGGTATCTGCCCAAGTACGCCGCCATGGCCCCCGGGCTGAGCGAAAATAGCTGGAAGAACTATCTTTCCAAGATCGAGACGGAGCGGGAGCGGGTGATCCGGATGTCCCCGGAGGCGGGAGACGATTTTCTTCTGTTTCTGAAGGAGCAGTAGGCCGCTTGCATTTTCGCGGCCCGTCCTGTATAATCCCATATGGGAGGGATGGAAATTGCAGGCAGCGGTTTTACATGGGACATTATCTGAGGCCGAGCAGGACTACTACGTCCGCCGGGTGACAGAGAAATTTCCCATCAGCATTGTGGAAAAGATCATTCTGGATGTCCAGGAGGATCATGTGGATGTGCGGTATATGCTCCACCGGTTCCGCGACCTGCGGAAGATGGGCGGCTGCTGCATCGGGGAGCCGTCCGATTGGAACCACGCCAAACAGGCGGAGTTGAGGGACACCCTTCCGAATCAGATAGATTGCTGACCCCTTTCGCTATTTGGAAAAACTCCAACTATACACCGACGCCCTGTGATGATAAAATAAGGGAGTATTCTAGGGCGGAGTAAGTTAGGGCGGAGTAAGTTAGGGCGGAGTAAGTTAGGGAGGAATGGCAAAAGGGAGGGGCGAAGTCTGCCCCTTTCGCCGCACCGCGACGGCCTGGAAAAGAAAACAATGGACATAGAAGACTGTAATTGCCTTTTGAAAAAGGCGGTTGCGGTCTTTTTTTGTCCCAAATTGGAAAGGAGCAGAATTTTATGAGCGAACCCAACAACACGTTCCCGTTCCCCGGAATAGAGGCAGGCGGCACACTGGACATCAGCGCCATCTTTGGGAGCAGTACGTCCGGCGGCGATTTGAACCCCTTTGAGATGCCTGCGGCAAAAGGCCCTGTTGAGATGGACCCTTTACCCCAGGAGTACGCTCCCGCCGCAGGACCCAAGCTTGAGCCTGCTGCAGAGGCGGAATCTGCTGCGGAACCGGAAACTGAGCAGCCGTCCGCCGCACCTGCGCCAGAGGAGGAAATCGTTACCGAGCCGACCCGGAAGCAAGCGGTTCCTCCTGCGGAGGAGCCTAACCTCATCTTCGCCGCCTTTGATAAGCAGGAGGAGAAAAATACCCAGCAGGGCCTTTTGGAAAAGCCTCCGGTATTCACCTATG
>CAJTYO010000024.1 GCA_910584045.1 uncultured Oscillospiraceae bacterium
ACCGCTTGTCCCGGCCTTTCGAAGGGGCTGGACAGTGGATGAAATGTATATTTTGTCTATTATGCCGAAGGCAGGCTAGGTCACCAGCTCCAGACGCTCCAGCTGCCGGGCGTGTTCCGCGCCGGTGGTCAGCAGATACAGCCGGGTGGTGTCGATGGAGCAGTGGCCCAGCACGTCCGCCAGACGCACCACGTCCCGGCAGGTTCGGTAGAAGCTCACCGCGAACAGGTGGCGCAGATTATGGGGAAAGACCTTGGTGGAGGCCACCTCCGCCAGACGGCACAGGGACTTCATCTCCCGCCAGATTTGGCGGCGGGAGAGTCCGCTGCCGCTGCGGGTGCGAAAAATTTCCCCGGAGTTCAGGCTCCGGCTCCGGGCGTATCTAAGCAGCTTGCGGCACAGCTTGCCGGGCAGGAGGATGGTGCGGATCTTGCCCTTCAGACGCACCGCCGCCCGGCCCCGGGCGGCGGCCTCCACGGTGATATACCGAACCTCCGAGACCCGGATGCCCGCGGCGCATATGGTCTCCATCAGCAGGGCCAGCCGCTCCCGGCCGCCGTCCCGGGCGGTGGAGAGCAGCCGCCGATACTCCTCGCGGCTCAGCTCCCTGGACGGCTCCCGAAAGGCACGCCGCTGGAGGCGGAGAAATCTGGCCCGGCAGTCCGCCCGGCCCAGGTCCGTCAGCAGGCGGTTGACGGCGGAGACCATGGAGTTGACGGTGACGGGGGCGTAGCCCCGCTCCAGCAGGCCGTCCCGCCAGGCGCAGACGCACTCCCTGCTCAGCGCCCCGTCCCCCAGCCACGCGGCGAAGGCCCGTCCGTCCCGCAGATATTTCTCAATGGTGCCGGGACTGCGCTCCTCCTCCCGCAGGCGGCGGGCGAAGGCCTGGAGATGTTCGCTTGTAATTTGCATATTGAAATGCTCCTCCTTTTTGTGCTATGCGTCTATTCTCACACAAAAGAAGGGAAAAGTTGCATAAAACTTTGCTGTTTTCCAGAGATTTCCTGTGCGCGGACCGGCGCGTTCCGGTCTGCGTATGTCTTCCTCTATGGTGGACATACTAGGGCTTGTTTGATAATTGGCGATATGCCCAATAGAGAGGAATTTTTTTGCCCGACAAGGCAAATTTTCGCAGGCATCCTGACGGATGGCAAGAAAATTTAACGCAGTATGGCAGAAAAAGGCCCGTTATTGGGGTGTGTTGACAATTTTCAAACAAGGCAAAAGTACGCGGAAGAGGGGGAGAGGCCATGAAAAAAATGGCGTGTGCGGTTTTGGCCGGACTATTTTTGCTGCCGGCGTCCGCCTGCGCCCGGCCGGTGGAGCCGGACGCCTATGCCGCCGGACCGGCGGAGATACCGGTGGACATTTTGGGGGAGCTGGACGAGGAGACCCTGGAGGACCTGGTGGAGGAGCCCAGGTATGTGGCGCTGACCTTTGACGACGGCCCCCGGGCGGACACAACCGCCCGGCTGCTGGACGGCCTGCTGGAGAGGGGGGCGGCGGCCACCTTTTTTGTGATCGGCGAGCAGATCCCCGGCAACGAGGCCCTGCTCCGCCGTATGCGCTCGGAGGGCCATCAGATCGGCAACCACACCTACTCCCACGTGCGGCTGCTGAAGGCGGAGAAGGACGCGGTGGTGGAGGAGGTCCACAAGGCGGAGACGCTGCTGCGGGAGGCGGTGGGGGAGGGGAGCTTCTGGCTGCGCCCGCCCTACGGACTGATCGGAGCGGAGCGGGCCGGGCTGATCAAAACGCCCATGATCTACTGGTCCGTGGACCCGGAGGACTGGAAGCTGCTCAACAAGGAGAAGGTGGTCTCCGCCGTACTGAGCGCCGTCCAGCCGGGGGACATTATCCTGCTCCACGACTTCTACTCCACCAGCGTGGACGCGGCCCTGGAGATCGTCGACCGGCTGCAGGAGGATGGATATGCCTTCGTGACCGTGGAGGAGCTGTTCCGCATTCAGGAGGAGGAGCCCCAGGCGGGGGTGCTGTACGCCCGGCCGGATCGGAGGCGGGAGCTGAGTTGAGGGCCGGTTAAGAAATCCGGAGGGAAATTCAACGGACCTTCCATTGCGGCGGGCGGGAAATCGTGCTACCATGAGAGCGGGCCCGGAAAACGGGGAACGTCCCATGGAAGCGAGGAGCACGAGCATGGAGATTGGAAAACGGATTCAGCAGCTGCGCCGGGCGAAGGACCTCACCCAGGAGCAGGTGGCGGCGGCGCTGGGCGTTACCGGCGCGGCGGTGAGCAAGTGGGAGACGGACGCGGCCATACCGGACGTGGCGATGCTGTGTCCACTGTCCCGTCTGCTGGGAACCACGGTGGACGGTCTGCTGGACTTCCGTCCGGCGCTGGAGCAGGCCGGGATCGACGCTCTGCTGGAGGAGCGGCGGAGGCTTTTTGAGGCGCAGAGGCTGGAGGAGGCGGCGGCGTCCTGCGAGACGCTGCTGCGGGAGTATCCGGACGACCTGCGGTTGAAGTGTGCGGTGGCGGGGCTGTACATTATATATCTCTCCGCCTCTCCGGATAAGGCGTGGATCGAGAGGCAGACGGAGCGGGCGATGGTCCTGCTGGAGCAGAGCCGGAAAAGCGGCGATCCCCCGGTGGCGGGCAGCGCGCGCAGTCTGCTGGTAAATCTGTGCGTTATGCGGGAGGAGCTGGACAAGGCGCTGGAACTTCTGGAGGAGCTGCCGGAGGAGATGCTGAATAGAAGAATGACCCGGGCCAACATCCTGCTGCGGAAGGGGGAGCTGGACGAGGCGGAGAAGCTGTTCCAGGAGGGGCTGTGGATGGCCGCCCGGGACGCCGCGCTGTATCTGGTGGGGCTGCACGCCGCCGCCCTGCGCCGGGAGGACGGGCAAAAGGCGCTGGAGTGCCTGGAGCAGGCCATGGCTGTGGAGCGGGTACTGCATATGGACGAGCTGGCCGGCGGGGCGGGGCCCCTGCGCCTGCTGCGCTCGGAGGTCCTGCTGCGGGAGGGACGGACAGACGAGGCTATGGCGGACCTGACATGCTATGTGGAGAAGAGCCTCTCCCGGTGGGCGGAGATGGGCGGGGAGGGGAGCACAACCAGCGAGCACTACGACAAGGTGGCCGTTCGCCCCTCCGGTATATCCGCCGCCTATCTGGCGCGGAACCTCCGCACTGTGATTGAGCAGGGCGGGAAATTCGGCGTCCTGCGGGATCGGGCGGACTTCCAGGCGCTGCTGGCGCGACTGTCCGAGATCGAGGGGCAATAGAGAAAAAGAATGACCGCCTGTCATCAGACAGGCGGTCATTCTCAGGGGTTTACCCCCGGACGCTCAGGATGTTCAGCACCAGGGTCAGTACAATGAACACAGCGCCGATCCACTTGGTGGCCTTGGCCAGCTTCGCGTCGAAGGTCTTGGCCTTGCCCTTGGACATAAAGGTGTCTGCCACGCCGCCGATGGTGCCGCTGAGGCCCGCGCTCTTGCCGGACTGGAACAGCACCGCCAGGATGACCACCAGGCCGCACAGAAGCTGCAGGATCGTGATAAACAGGGTCATGGGAACATACCTCCAAGAATTTGATGGAAGCGCAGACGCGCAAAATTCCATTCCACGGAGTTTCCATCATACCATATCTTGTCCGGAAATGCAAGGGGGGAAAGGCATAGATCGGGGGAAATTTTTTGAATAGAATTGACAAGGGGCGGCGGGGCTGTTACAATGAAAACGGACATAAAATCATCTTTCCTGCGTCCATCCGGGCATCCCCCGGTATGAATACAGATTTTTATGTTGGAGGGCTGATTATGCTTGCTGCAATACCCGGCGAAGGGGAAATGACAGCTTTAGTTGGGCAGTCCCTATATGAAGTATGGAATAAGCTGTGTGCTTTAATTGACGGGAAATATGATATGGATTGCTTGTGGGACAAGGGCGGTAAGGCATGGACTTATGAATATAAATATCGCCGGGGCGGTAAAACGCTGTGCGCACTGTATGCAAGAGAAAACTGCGTGGGGTTTCTGATGATCCTGGGGAAAGCCGAGCGGTTAAAATTTGAAACAGAGCGGGACAAGTACACAAAAGAAGTTCAGAAAAAATATGATGAGGCGCAGACTTACCACGATGGAAAATGGATCATGTTTGAGCCGGTGGATACATCCCTGTTTGATGATTTCATTAGATTGCTGGGAATCAAGAGAAAGCCGAACAGGAAATAGAGCGGCTGCCGGATCAAAAACGGCGTCTTTTTCATAGCTGCGGACCGTCCGCAGAGGATTTCTCAAACATAAAAGGGAGGAGCGGCACATGGCGAAAACGGCATGGATTTTTTCCTACAAGCTCAAAAAGAACGTGACTGCGGAGCAGTTCATGGAGCTGACCCAAAAGCTGCACGACGAGGTTATCTCCAAGGCAAAGGGATTCATTTCCTGGGAGCATTACGTACAGGGCGGCACCTGGACGGACTTTGTGCTCTGGGAGACGGAGGAGGATGCGAACAACGCAACGACTATCGGGAAGGGGCGGGAGGTCACGGAGAATTTCTACGCCTGTATCCAGATGCACACATGCAGGGCGCTCATTTCCAGCCTTGTAAAAAAATACTAGAATCCCCGGGCTGTGAGGGACGTTTGCCGAAAAGATGCACAAAAAACCATGTTAAAGTTTTATCAATATGCCTATTGCGCGCGGTGTGCGGATGTGGTATGATAACAGTGTCAAAAGGGAGTAGTTCTTAGCGCTGTGTAAGCTCCGCCCCGGCTCCCGTCATTGGACGTTGTCCAGCGACTGTCCGGGCGGCGCCCGCGCCGCCTAAGCGCGCACCGTCAAGACGGTACTTCGGTACCCGGGACGCGCGGAAGTCTCCAGCTGGGACTTTAATCGAGACTTTTGCCGCAAGGCAGAGGTCTCGTTTTTTCGTACCCGGGTGCGGAAAAGCGGCTCCCTCTGACAGGGATACGAAAGAAGTGAAAGGGATATTGTATTAAGGAGGAGAAAACATGGCTGATTTAATGAAATTCATCGTACCCGGCGCGGCTGTTTTGGCGGTGGTGCTGCTGTTCTTCATGGGCTACCTGAAAGCGCCGCCGGACACCGCCTACATCATCTCCGGTCTGGGCCGCAAGCGCATCCTCATCGGCAAGGCGGGCTGGCGGGTGCCCTTCTTCGAGCGAGTGGATAAGCTCTCCCTGCGCATCATGCAGGTGGACGTCAAAACCAGCGAGGCGGTGCCCACCAACGAGTTCATCAACGTCACCGTGGACGGCGTGGCCAACGTGAAGATCAGCTCTGATCCGGAGCTTCTCAAGCTGGCCGCCGAGGCCCTGCTGGGCAAGCGTCCCGAGGAGCTGGTGAGCCTGGTGACCCAGGTGCTGGAGGGCAATATGCGGGAGATCGTGGGCTCCGTGGGCCTCAAGGAGATGGTCCAGGACCGCCAGGGTGTGGCCCGGAAGATCACGGAGAACGTGGTCCCCGATATGCGCAAGCTGGGTCTTGAGGTGGTCAACTTCAACATCCAGAACTTCAAGGACGGGGCCGGCACCATCGAGAACATGGGCATCGACAACGTGGAGCAGATCCGCAAGAACGCCCAGATCGCCAAGGCCAACGCCCAGCGGGACATCGCCATCGCCACCTCCCAGGCACAGCAGGAGGCCAACGCCGTGAAGGTCCAGGCGGAGAAGATGATCGCCGAGCAGGACGCCGCCCTGGCCATCCAGCAGGCGGAGATGAAGGTGAAGGCCGACACCAAGAAGGCCGAGGCCGACGCCGCCTACTCCATCCAGCAGGAGACCCAGCGCAAGACCATCGAGGTCACCCGGGTCAGCGCCGACATTGCCAAGCGGGAGAAGGAGGCGGAGCTGGCCGAGCGGGAGATCGCCATCAAGGAGCGTCAGCTGGACGCGGAGGTCCGCAAGCAGGCTGACGCCATGAAGTACAAGGCAGAGAAGGAGGCGGAGGCCGAGCTGGTCCGCCGTCAGCGGGACGCGGACGCCAAGGCATACGAGACCCTCAAGGAGGCGGAGGCCCGCAAGGCGGAGGCGGAGGCCCTGCGCTTCGCCATGGAGCAGGAGGCCGAGGGCATCCGGGCCAAGGGTCTGGCGGAGGCGGAGGCCATCGAGAAGAAGGCGGAGGCCCAGAAGAAGATGGGCGAGGCCTCTGTGCTGGAGATGTATCTGGACGCCCTGCCCGAGGTGGTGAAGAACGCCGCCGCGCCCCTGGCCCAGACGGACCGGATCGTCATGTACGGCGACGGCAACTCCACCAAGCTGGTCAAGGATGTGATGAGCTCCGCCAGCCAGGTGATGGACGGCGTGAGAGAGTCCACCGGGTTGGACCTCACCGCCCTGCTCTCCGGCGTGGTGGGCGGCAGGATGGCCGCCAGCCAGCCTGTGACCGTGGAGGTCAAGACCTCCGACGGCGAGGCCAGGGCCGCCTCCCGGCAGGAGGCCGGCCCGGAAACCGAGGCATAAGCACCCCAGACGGCAAGGCCGCCGGTCCATGTGGACCGGCGGCCATATTCGTCTTCCCGGCTCACTCCTCCGCGTGACCGTGGTCGTGGCCGCAGCAGCCCTCCTCGCCGCAGCTGTCGCAGGGGGACTCGTACGGCAGGCCCCTGCGCTTGTAGTAGTCGGCCACGGCGGCCTTCACGGCCTGCTCGGCCAGCACGGAGCAGTGCACCTTCACCGCCGGCAGTCCGTCCAGGGACTCCACCACCGCCTGGTTGGTCAGCTTCAGCGCCTCGCTGAGGGGCTTGCCCTTGATCATATCGGTGGCGATGGAGCTGGTGGCGATGGCGGAGGCGCAGCCGAAGGTCTGGAACTTCACGTCCTCGATAATCTCCTCGTCGTTGACCTTCAGATACATCCGCATGATGTCGCCGCACTTGGCGTTGCCCACCTCGCCGACGCCGTTGGCGTCGTCCAGCACGCCCACATTGTGGGGGTGGGCGAAGTGCTCCATTACTTTTTCGCTGTATTCCATAGCCATGGCAAATCAAATCCTTTCTATGTTCCAATAGAATTTACGCCGCCGCCTCCCGGCGAAGGCTGTACCGTCAGAGATACGGGTCAGGCATTTTCTCCAGCATGTGCATCCACACCGGGCTCATCTGCCGCAGGGTCCGGACCACCTCCGGCACCTGCTGGAGGATATAGTCCATCTCCTCCATGGTGTTGTATTCGCACAGGCTCAGCCGCAGGGAGCCGTGGGCGATCTCGTGGGGCATTCCCAGGGCCAGGAGCACGTGGCTGGGGTCCAGGGACCCGCTGGTGCAGGCGCTGCCGGAGCTGGCGCAGATGCCCGCCAGATCCAGACGCAGCAGCAGGCTCTCCCCCTCGATGCCCTCGAAGCAGAAGCTGACGATGCCGGGGGCTCTGTGGTCGGGGCTGCCGTTGCAGCGGGCATTGGGAATTTTCCCCAGGCCCTCGATAAGCCTGTCCCGCATGGCGGAGACCTTTGCCATATTCTCCTCCATGCGCTCGCAGCTCTCCTCCAGAGCGGCGGCCATGGCGAGGATGGCGGGGATGGCCTCGGTGCCGCCCCGGCGGCCGCGCTCCTGGGCGCCGCCCTCGATAAAGTTCCTCAGTTTGACGGACTTCCGGCAGTACAGCGCGCCCACGCCCTTGGGGGCGTGGAACTTGTGGCCGGAGAGGGAGAGCATATCGACGTTGTCCCTCTCCACGTCCACGGGCACGTGACCCACGGCCTGCACGGCGTCGGTGTGGAAGAGCACGCCCCGCTCCCGGCACAGTGCGCCGATCTCCCGGATGGGCTGCACAGTGCCGATCTCGTTGTTGACAAACATGATGGTCACCAGGCAGGTGTCCTCCCGAATGGCGGCCCGCAGCTCCTCCAGGCGCACCACGCCGTCCTCGTGGACCGGCAGATAGGTGACCTCGAAGCCCTGCTTCTCCAGTTTTTTCAGGGTGTGCAGCACCGCATGGTGCTCGATGGCGTCGGAGATAATGTGCTTTTTGCCCTTTTCGGCACCCAGCCGGGCGCCTTCCGTAATGGCCCAGTTGTCGGCCTCGGTGCCGCAGCCGGTGAAATAGATTTCCCTGGCCTGGGCGTTCAGGCACCTGGCCACGGTTTCCCGCGCGTCCATCAGGGCGTAGTTGGCCTCCCGGCCCTTCTGATGGAGGGAGCTGGGATTGCCGTACAGCTCGCCCATAGCGGGGAGCATGGCTTCCGCCGCCGTTTTGCTCATGGCGGTGGTGGCGGCGTTGTCAGCGTAGACGAACATAGCTCGCATAACCTTCTTTCTTCAGCCCGACGGAGGTCCTCCGGCGGGTAATATACCGGTTCCCTATAGGGAAATAGGAGATAATGGGTGCTCAGCAGTTGCCCCTGACGTGGGCGGCGCAGTGGGCGTCCAGCCGCCGCTGCTTATCCACCAGGTCGGCCAGAGTGACGTGGTCGACGATATTGCCGATGGCCGCGTCGATCTGCTCCCAGAGGTCCAGGGTGACGCAGGCCTTGCATCGGGCGCATTGGTTGACCTCATCGTCCATACAGGAGACGGGGGAGAGACTGCCCTCCACGGTCCGCAGAATCAGCCCAACGGTGTACTCCTCCGGGCTTTTCACCAGCCGGTAGCCGCCCCTGGCGCCCCGGACGCTGTGTACCAGCTCCGAGCGGACCAGAACGGGGATGATCTGCTCCAGGTATTTTTCACTGATGCCCCGGTTCTCGGCCACGGTTTTGACGGACAGGTTGACCCCCTCGTCCTGCATGGCCAGCTCCAGCATCAAATGGAGGGCGTAACGGCTCTTTGCGGAGAGTTTCATTCTTTCACCGTCCTCTCTTGTATTTCCTATCTTAATATAGGATTTGATGGTTGTCAAGCGGGAAATAAAAATTTTACCGGGAGACCGCCTGGTATAGTTTGCCCTTGGGGGAAGGATTTATTGCTGCCCCTCGGGCGGCGGGGGGAAAATTTTTCTTCTCGCAGCCCCGGGGGAACAGCTTGTTTTCTCTGCATGGAAAAGAAGTGCTTGCATGAAGGGAACGGCCTCATTATAATGAGAGGGAGAGAAAAAGAAAAGGAGAAGTGGAAAAATGACCTACGATTTTACCTCCATTCTGGACCGTCGGGGCCGGGACGCCCTGGCGGTAGACGGCCTGGGCGATATGCCCGGCTTCGCCCCGTCAAGGCCCAAGGAGGGCTTTGATCTCATCCCCATGTGGGTGGCGGATATGAATTTCCCCGCCCTCCCCGCCATCCCCCGGGCCATCATTGCCCGGGCTCAACACCCGGCCTACGGCTACTTCCAGCCAACCGGCGAATACTACGAGGCCATTATCCGCTGGCAGGAGGACCGCAACGGCGTCACCGGTCTGACCCGGGAGTGCATCGGCTATGAAAACGGCGTTCTGGGCGGTGTTCTCAGCGCCCTGGGGGCCGTCTGCTCCCGGGGAGACCAGATTCTCCTCCACTCGCCCACCTACATCGGCTTCACCGGCAGTCTGGAGAATTGCGGCTACCGCATTGTCCACAGCCCCCTGTTCCAGGATGAAAGCCATATCTGGCGGATGGACTTCGAGGATATGGAGAAAAAGTTGGCGGACAACCAGATCCACGCCGCCGTCTTCTGCTCGCCCCACAACCCCTGCGGCCGCGTCTGGGAGCGCTGGGAACTGGAAAAGGCCATGGAGCTCTTCCGGAAGTACGACGTGTACGTCGTCTCCGACGAGATATGGTCCGACCTCACCCTGGACGGACATACCCACATCCCCCTCCAGTCCGTGTCAGAGGACGCCCGCCGGCGCACTGCGGCCCTCTACGCCCCATCCAAGACATTCAACCTTGCGGGGCTCATTGGCAGCTACCGAATCATCTATGATCCCTGGCTCCGCGAGCGGGTGGAGCGGGAGGCCTCGCTGTCCCACTACAACAGTATGAACGTTTTGTCCATGCACGCCCTTGTTGGAGCCTACGGACCCGAGGGCCGGGAGTGGGTGGACCAGCTGCGGCATGTGCTGACGGAGAACGTGGAGTGCGCCGCCGGGTATATCGCGGAGCACTTCCCCGGTGTGGCGGTTACCAGGCCCCAGGGGACCTACATGCTCTTTCTGGATTGCACCGATTGGTGCCGGGAGCACGGGCGAACCATCGGCCAGCTTCTCCAGGCGGGCTGGGATGTGGGCGTGGCCTGGCAGGACGGCCGCCCCTTCCGCGGCCCCTGCCACATCCGGATGAATTTGGCCCTGCCGCTCAGCCGGGTCAGAGAGGCTATGGAGCGCCTGGGCCGGTACGTGTTTTAGAACCTGTATTCATAACCGGGGGATGCCGGAGGGATGAGGATTTTTCTCGTCAGGCAAGGAGATTTTCCGCAGTAATCCTGTCGGATTGCAAGGGAAATCGACGCCAATTATGCACGGCCCTTCGATGGCGTTAGGCCGCTGCAGAATCCAGTATGGCGGGAAAAAGACCGGCCAGACGGCGTTCAGCGGTTGTGAATACAGGTTCTCAGAGAATCGCCGCGCGAGGCGCGGCAAACTGAAAACGGGAAAAGCGGCAGGGGAGCCAACCCCTGTCGTTTTTTGAAAAAAATATCCTCCCTGTGATAATCCGCCCTCCTCCGGTGTTATATAAGCGAAGGAATGCAAAAGGAGGTGACTGCATGACCGCCGATGAACTTGCCGTCCTGTTCAACCGGTATGGGGACGATGTGTTCCGCTTTGCCTACAGCTATACCCGCCACGCCGCCGACGCGGAGGACGTGTGCCAGAGCGTGTTCTGCCGCCTGGCGGAGGGGCGGACCGAGCTGGAGCCGGGAAAAGAAAAGTCCTGGCTCCTGACCAGCGCCGCCAACGCCTGCAAGAACCGCTTCCGCTTTCTGCGCCGGTGGGAGGGCCTGCCTCTGGAGGCGGCGGAGAGCGTTCCGGACAAAGAGGAACAGGCGGTGCTGGAGGCCGTGCTGTCCCTTCCGGAAAAATACCGGGCCCCGGTGCATTTGTATTATTACGAGGGCTACAGCCAGGGCGAGATCGCCCGGATACTCGGCCTGCGCCTGACGGCGGTACAGACCAGAATGCAGCGGGCCCGGGCCATGCTAAAGGAGGCGTTGAGCGATGATGACAGCATATAAACGGGCCATGGACCGTCTGACTATGTCCCCGGTGGCCAGGAAGCGGATTGCGTCGCGGCTGCGGCGGGGGCGCGTCCGGCGGAGGAGTCTTCGTCCGGTGTTGATTGCGGCCGCTGTGCTGGCCCTTGCCCTGGGGACTACGGCGGCTGCCGGAGGCGTTTTTTATCACGATATTCCCGCTGCCATTGCCCAGCTGCTGACGCCGGTCCGGCTCAGTGACAGCAGCCAGGACATCGCTTTGACCGTCCAGTCCGCGTCGGTGGAGGACGGCGTGTTTACCGCCTATATCACCATGCGGGACGAGCGGGACAGCGGGCGGCTGGCTCAGGGCGTGGACCTATACGACAGCTACCGGATCAATACGCCCTACCGGACGGACCTGGTCACGAGCGGCTGTACGCCTCTGGGCTATGACGAGGCGAGCCGGTCTTACGGTTTTCTCATTCAAATCAAACCCAGGGATGGCCGGGGGCGGTCCCTGGACTTCTCCGGAGATAAATTCACCTTCTGCGTCCGGCAGCTTTTGCTGGGGCAGTCGAGGGGACAGGCGGTCTCTCTATGCCCGGACTGGAGTACGATTCCGCTTTTTCCCGCCAATGCCCCGCGATACATTCTGGGCGGCAGCGGGGAGGGGGTTGATGCCTATAGCGGCTGGCTCTCCGGGGGGGAGGCGCTGGTGCTGCGCCCCGGCGGATGGGAGCTGCCGGTGACAGAGGGCGTGTCCGTCTCCGCCGCCGGGTTTATGGAGGACGGCCTCCATATCCAGCTGCGCTTTGAAGCCGGCGGCCCCGACGACCACGGCTGGCTGGACATCGTCACTCCGTCGGGAGAGACGGTGCAACGCTTCCTGGGCCTGTCCTTCCGGGATGAGGACGGCGTCGGGTACCAGGAGAGCGTCTACGACGTCTCCCCGGAGACGCTGCCCGGCTGCACCCTGGCCGGGGAGTTCACCACCGGCGGGTATCTCCTGGAGGGCGGTTGGCAGGTGACTTTCCAGCTGGAAAATCCGAACCGTTCATAAAATGCTGTTGAATTGGAAGATTCTCCGTGGTATAGTGGCACAATAAAGCCTCTATGCTTTCAAGGAGGGATCAGATCATGAATCTCACTACCGCCAGCCGCACCTTCCAGCTGCTCAGCCGTATCATGGACGTGCGCACCGCCACCGAGCCCCTCCTGCCCCCGGTGGCGGAGAAGCCTCCTATCCCCCTGGGCCCCGTCAGTCAGCCCTTTCCCCGCTCCACGCCGGAGAGCCAGGGCGTCTCCTCCCGGCACCTCCAGTCCTTCCTGGAGGAGTTGGACCGGGGACGGGAGCTGTATGCCCAATCGGCCCTCATTCTCCGCAATGGACGGGTGATCTGCGAGGCCGCCTACGGAGCCCAGGACCTGCGGGCGGCAAAGTATACCTTCTCCGCCTGTAAGAGCGTGGTGTCCCTGGCGGTGGGCCTGCTGGTTGACGACGGCCTGCTGCGGGTGGACGAGGAGGTGGCGGCGATCTTTGACGAGGCCGGCTCCGGCAGCCTGCGCCGCCGCATGAAGGGTATGACGGTGGAGGACCTGCTGACCATGCGCTCCGGCGTACAGTTCACCGAGGCGGAGGCGCTGACCGAAACGGACTGGGTGCGCCGCTTTCTGGGCGACGCGTTCAAGGGGGAGCCGGGGACGGAGTTTGCCTATAACAGTCTGAACACCTATATGCTTGCCGCCGTCGTCCGCCGCAGGGCGGGAAAGAGCCTGACGGACCTGCTCCGGGAGCGGCTGTTTGAGCCCATGGGTATCACGGATGCGTACTGGGAGACCTGCCCTAAGGGGATCGAAAAGGGGGGGTGGGGGCTCTACATCCGTCCGGAGGACCTGGCCAAGCTGGGCCAGCTGGTGCTGAACGGAGGCGTGTGGCGAGGGCGGCGGCTCCTGTCCCGGGCGTATCTGGACGCGGCTCTCACTGCCCATGCCCGTCCCCCGGCGGAAACCGGCGACTACAACTACGGCTATCAGATCTGGGTGGGCCGGCAGGAGAATGTCTTCCTCTTCAACGGGATGCTGGGGCAGAATGTGCTGGGCTTCCGGGACAGCGGCATTCTTGTTCTCACCCACGCCGGGGCGGACACGGACTTCCAGGAGAGCCGGTATTTCGAGATCGTCAGCCGGTATTTCGGCGGGCGCTTCCCCGACTGTCTGCCGGAGGACGGGGAGGCCTATGCGGCGCTGGGCGAGACCGTTCGCGCCCTGTCCGCCTATAACCGGGAGGCGGAGTGCATCGACGCCCGCTCCGAGCCCTTCCTGCACCGCTCCTTCACGGTGGAGGACCCGCGGGCGGTCTCTGCCGGCCTGCTGCCCCTGAGCCTGCAGGCGCTGCATAATAACTACACCGCCGGCGTAACCTCCGTGGCGCTGAGCGTCAAGGGAGGGACGCCGGAGCTGATCTATCGGGAGCGGGACGCGCTGTACCGGCTTCCTGTGGGCCTGGGCCGCCCGGCGGTGAGTCAGCTGAGCTTCCGGGGCAATGTCTTTCAGGTGGCGGCCCTGGGCCGCTTTACCCACGACGAGGAGGAGAGGCCCGTCTTCTATATCCGTCTGGCCTTCATTGAGACGCCCTGCGTGCGGATCATCAAGCTGGTGCTGGACGGGGACTGTCTTCTGCTGCGGCAGACGGAGACGCCGGGGGTGCCCTACGTGAGCGGAAAGCTGTGCCAGGCGGCCCAGTCGCCGCTATACAAGCCGCTGCTGCTGATGGCGGCCGGCGGGGCGGAGGAGGACTTTCTCCGGTATAAAACCCGGCAGATTCTCTCCCCCGAGATCGTCTGCCGGGCGGCGGAGGGATAACGGCCTCTGCAGATTGCCCAAAAAGCCCTCCGCGGGCCGACCCACGGAAAAAGTACTTTTGCGGTCCGGACTTGGCCCGATTCCCTTCCTCAAAAAATGGCGCAGCCACTATTTGACACGCAGTGAGGCCGGGAGCCATTTGGCTCCCGGCCTCCTCTTTGCGGAACTGCTTCCGCGCCGCCTACTTAATGGGGGTGACAATAGGTTTGCCGTTTTGATCGACCAGGACGGTCAGCCCGGTGCCATTTGCCTTATTATGGGAACCCATCAGGTAATTCACGCCCGTTTCTGTGTCCACGATGATCTTTGCCACATTTACAAGGCCCTGGTTGTAGACCTCCACAAAACGCTCCTTCGCCATATACTCACCTCCTTTTCCGTTCTGCTGTTTAAGCAGAAAATATACCATATCAGCAGTGCTGTGTGGTTTAAATTATCAGAATGGAATGATTGCCGGCCGGTTGCGAGGCGGTTGTTTTGTCAGGCGTCTTTTCTGTTCATCACAGAAAAAAGGATGAAGCGCATAACAGTTAGTGCGAGTATCGTGCCGACCAGCGCATAGCCCGCCATTCTTCCATCGATAAATGTGACGGCGGACGCAAAGGCGATGATGATCGCAGCGGCCACCATGATTCTAAATCCGATTGCATCTATTCTTTGCAGATGCTGAATGGCCTGACGGTCCTTTTCCTGTTTGCTGTACTTTCGAACACGTACTGCCCGCATTGCAAAAAAGAGAATGGAGAATATGGCGAGTGTATTCTGGATCACGTCGTAATAAGTATGCCAATCCTGTCTCGCCCACATCCAGTAGTAACAGACAAGGAGCACTGCGTAAATGATTTTTATCCCGACCATCTCTTTTATGCTGACTTTTGACCGCATGTTTCAATCCTCCGTGTGAAGTATTTGTGAGTTTGAAAAGTATGATTCTTTTCAAGTGCTTCGACTGTAAGGGCCGTCTGTCGATTGCGGTTGCCAGCGTACCACATTTTCGAGGCTCCGTGGTGCGTATTTCCGGAATGAACAGCAAAATTTCCTAAACGGAAAGGGAGGGGGCTCACTGGCCCCCTCCCTTTCTTTTTCGCAGCGCCGCCTTTCCGGCGCGGGACAGCAGACACTCCTGGCCGCCGGCCCACAGCTTATTGTGTTTCAAGTCCACCGCCTCGATCTTATCCGCCGCCACCAGATAGGCCCGATGCGTGCGGATAAACTGCTCGCCCAGCTGCATCTCCAGCTCGTTGAGGCTGCCCACAAAATTCATCCGGCTGCCGGACGTATGGAGAAAAACGTGGTGCGGCGTAGGGGCGGTCTCAAAATAGAGGATGTCCCGCAGGGGGACGTGGCGCACCATATCCCCCGTTCGCAGGGTGAAGGTCTGCGTCGGGACCTGGCGCTCCGCCAGCAGGCGGGCGTGGATCGCCTCCAGACACTGCGCCGCCGGCGGTCCCACCGGCTCCAGCCCCTTGACAATGTAGTCGAAGGCCTCCAGGTGATACTGGAAGGTGCGCCAGGCCAGGTCCCCATAGCTGGTGATATAGACCAGCGTGCCCTGCGGGTCCCGCCGCCGCAGCTCCTGCCCCAGCCGGAAGCCGTCCCATTCCGCGTCCTTCAGCTCCACATCCAGAAAATAGACGCCCTGGCCACCGGTTTCCACCGCCTCCAAGAGCTCCGGCGCACTGGAGGCGCTGCACACGATCCGCATATCGTACTCCTCCACAAAGATTTTCCACTCCAGGGCTGTCTGAATCTGGTGACGGACGGAGTCCTCGTCGTCACAAACATAAATTCCGATCATTGCCGGCCCTCCACGGTCAACTCCTGAACGAACACGCCCTTTTCCCAGCTGGTGCAGTGGGAGGCGTTGGGGTGGCCCGCCAGAATGCGCTGATAGCTGGAAAGGCCCACGCCCCGGCCCGCCCCTTTGGTGGACCAGCCGTCGCGCCACATGCTTCCCGGGTCAATGGGGTTTGCGTAGGAATTGGATACCCGGAGAAACACCCGCCCATCCTGCGCCAGCAGCACGATCTCCACCCAGGGCTGCGCCGCGTCCAGCGCGGCCTCCATGGCGTTGTCGAGCAGAATGCCCAGACAGCGGACAAAATCCCATACGTCCATATCTACAGCCGCCACGGGGTAGAGCACCTCCAGGCGGCACGCCACATCCTTCTCCCGCATGGCGGTGAGCTTGCTTAGAAGGAGGCTCCGGACCTCCGGGATCTGCAGATTGCCGATCTGGGTGGAGGTCTGGATTTTCCGCCCGAGCCGCAGGTCAAATCCGGCGTCCAGCCGGGACAGAGTGCGGCGCAGGCCCTCCAGCTCTCCGGCTCCCGCCTGCTGGGACAGGCCTGCCAGAAGGTTTTTATAGTCGTGGCGGAATGCGCGCACCTCTTGGCGGATGACCTCCAGATCCTGCTCGTAGAGCCGCTGCTGGGCGATCACGTCCTGCTGCACCTGCAATTTCCGGGCGGCGTCGAACCGCTGGGCCAGGTAGACCACCAGTATGGATATCAGAACCACCGTCACCACCACCAGCAGGTAATAGAAGGCCAGGAATTCGGTTTGGATGCCGCCCAGCAGCTGGAGGAACACCTCCATGACCGCGCCCAGGGTGAGCAGCAGGAGGGCCGTCCGACGGGGGACGGCCTCGCTGTCCAGCAGCAGGCGGAACCACCGCCCGAATTGCAGCTTATACAGCAGCAGGGAGCCGGCGATGCTGACGCCCAGATGCAGCCCGGCCGCCGCCGCGAAGGAGAAGCCGCTCCCCAGCGGGGCCGCCCAGTACAGCATCCAGGACATAGTGGAGCCGGCCACCTGAAAAATACTCGCCATGCATGTGGCGGCAAGGGCCCGCCAGAACCCGAATTGCCATGCCCACCGCACCCATAGGGCATACATGGCAAGAATGGTGAACGAGACGATGTGGTAATGGAGCATCCCCAGTTCCGGGAGGGCGTGCAGTCCGGCGGAGAGCAGGACGGCAATGAGCGGGGACAGGAGCAGGGGAGGCAGTTTTTTCAGCCGTCTCCGGACCGCCTGCTCGTCTGTCACCGCCAGCAGATAGGCCGTCAGCGCCAGATGGCCGGTCAGGGTGTCCACAAATGCGCTAAAAAAATCGATGAATGAAAGCATGATGGTATGAATCTCTTTCTATTTTGTTTCATGTTCGGCGCGGGCGTGGCAGCGCCGCCTGTTCAAGACGCTATACAATGTTCTCACCTAATACGATTTTGGGCATTGTGGTTAAGCATCGATTCCATCGCTTATAAAACCGCTCCAATCCAAGCTTGGAAACCCGGGCGTGGGCCTCCTCGTCCTCAAGCGTCCAGTGCAGAATATAAGTGACCTTACCGACCCATTTTGTCAGACGGATGGGCGGGAGTCCCTCCTTGACGGCGTGGAAGCTCTCCTGCCGGTGCGTGCGCTTGATGTAGCGCACATCAATCACGCCGGGCTGGGAGAGGTAGAACGCGGCAACCTCTTTCATGAGCGCCTCGATCTCATCCTGTTTATCAATTTTGGCCTCGTATATACAAATTTCATTGAACACTCCGGCCCCTCCTTTACTTCACGTGGTCTCGCGCCCATTATAACACAGATTTGGGGACGTGGAAATAGGTCGTTTTAACTGGGATTTCCCACCCTCTGGATTGACCTGGGGGAAAAATGCTGGTACAATAGGGAGCATCACGACAAAGGAGGACCCATCCATGAAGAAAATTATCGCCACCACAGCCGCGCCCGCGGCCATCGGACCTTACTCCCAGGGCGTGGACGGGGGCAGCGTTGTCATCACCTCCGGCCAGCTGCCCATCGACTCCGCCACCGGCGCATTCGCCGAGGGCGGCATCGCCGGACAGACCCGGCAGTCCCTGGAAAATGTCCGGGCCGTACTGGCCCAGGCAGGGTTGGGGATGGAGAGCATCATCAAGACCACCGTGTTTCTGAAGGATATGAACGACTTCGCCGCCATGAACGAGGTCTACGCCGGGTTTTTCCCCGCCGACCCGCCGGCCCGCAGCGCGGTGGAAGTCGCCCGGCTGCCCAAGGACGCGCTGGTGGAGATCGAGGCCATCGCCGTCAGACCGTGAATACCACACCCCGGCGGACGTATCCGTCCCGCCGGGGCGCTCTTTTAGAAAATTTTAGCGGTAATGGTATATTTCCGCCCTCTCCTGTCCATACTACAACCAACAACTTCCAAAAAGGACAGGAAACTACTTATGAAATTTTCTAAAAAATTGATGTTATCGGTTGTGGCGGGTCTGCTCGCCATGCTGCTCTACAGCGCCCCCATGTGGTGGGGCGTACTCTTCTCTCCCATTGCCCAGCCCCTGACCACCGCCGGTCTGGAGGCGGACGGCGGCGGGGTCCGATGGGAAACGGACGGAGCGGTCCTCCGCTTCAAGTCCCTGGATATGCTCTTCTCCTTCCTCCATCTTTCATAATGCGGGAGCTCCCCGTCCGGCGCGCTGTCCGGGCGGGGAGCTCCTGCGTCTGATTTGTCTTGAAAAAGCGTCAAAAGACTTTTATTTCGCGCTTTTGTGCGGCGGGGGTCAGGCGTTAATGGGGACGTACAGATAACAATATTCATGGGCGTTCTGCTCGGGATTAAAGAAGCCGTAGTATTCCACAATGGGGAGCGTATCGCTGCCATAGGTATAGCCGAGGGCGGGGGCGATCTGCTCGCCGATCCAGCGATAGGGGGGAATACCGCCCGTCCAGGGCTCGTGTCCAAGGGCGATTGCGGTTTCTTTGCACAGACTTATGCGCAAAAACTTTGCGGCGGGAACCTCATAAATATCGTATGGCTCCGGCTGTGCGCCGGACGAGACAAGAAAGCCGAACATCACGCAGCTGGGCCGCTCATTGGAGAGATAATTCATGCTCATGCAAACATCCCAATGCTCCTCCCGACCGTTTGGCACGGTGGAAATGGACATAAAATCTTCCGTGATCTTTTCAACATCCGGCTCGCCGGTATAGTTGTCCGCGCAGCCCAGTTTTCCGCACCAGATGGTGCCGCTCCATTCGACCAGGTCAACGGCGATCCCGTTATAGATATGCGTTTTGATGATTCTCTCCTGAGGATGCTGTATCGTCATATACGACTAACCTCTTTTCTAAAATAAGTGTCAGTCCGGGATCACCACCGCCTCACCGGCGGCCAGGGAGGCAGGCACATCGATAACCCGCTGGTTCCGGCTGCCCCGCCAGGGCAGCGCAAGACTGCGCTGCTCCAGAATAAAGGGGCCGTCTATCAGCACGTCCAGCGCCGCCAGGAGGGCCTTCTGGCCCTCGCTGCCCTGGTCGCGGAGGTATTCAAAGGTCCATCCGGAGTAGGCCCACACGTTCAGGCCGTGCTCCCGGGCGGCGTGCGCCAGAGCCAGACAGTCCTCCGGCTGGGCGAAGGGGTCGCCGCCGGTGAGGGTCAGGCCGTCGGTGAGGGGATTTTTCAGCATCTCCCAGGTCACATCCTCCACCGTCATCACACGGCCGCCGCCGGGGTCGTGGCTGTCGGGGTTGTGACAGCCGGGACAGCGGTGGGGACAGCCCTGGACAAAGCAGGCGAAGCGAAAGCCGGGACCGTCCACAATGGAGTCCTGAACCAGGCCGAAGATACGCATGGAAGACCTCCCTTCACGGATGTGGTTGGCGGATTACTTCTTATAAGGCACGTGCCAGATCCGCTCCGCGTAGTCCGCAATGGAGCGGTCGGCGGCGAAAATGCCGGAGCGGGCGATGTTGTGCAGGCTCATCCGGTTCCACTTTGCCTGATCGGCGTAGGTCTCCTCCATCCGCCGCTCGGCGGCGCAGTAGGAGGCGAAGTCGGCCAGCAGCATATACTCGTCGGCGGGGGAGTTGACCCCCAGCAGCAGCCGCTGGACCAGATCGTCGTAGCGAATGCCGTCCCGGAAGCCGTTGTTGATGTGATCCAGCACACGGTGCAGGGCGGGATCGCGGGCGTAGAGGTTGAAGGGGTTGTAGCCGATGTTCCGCATCTCCTTGACCTCCTCGGTCTTCAGCCCGAAGAGGAACATGTTCTCGTCGCCCAGCACCTCGTGCATCTCCACGTTGGCCCCGTCCAGGGTGCCGACGGTCAGCGCGCCGTTCATCATGAACTTCATATTGCCGGTGCCGCTGGCCTCCTTGCCGGCGGTGGAGATCTGCTGGCTGACCTCGCTGGCGGGCATGAGGGTCTCCGCAAGGGACACACGGTAGTTTTCCAGGAAGAACACCTGCAGCTTGTCCTTGCAGATGGGGTCGTGGTTGACCTGGTCCGCCAGGGAGTTGATGAGGCGGATGATCCGCTTTGCCACGGCGTAGCCGGGAGCGGCCTTGGCCCCGAAGATGAAGGTGTGGGGGTGGATGGCCATGTTGGGGTTGTCCTGGAGCTGGTGGTAGAGGTGGATGATGTGCATCACGTTGAGCAGCTGGCGCTTGTACTCGTGGAGGCGCTTGACCTGCACGTCGAAAATGGCGTCTGTGTTGACGACGAAGCCCTGGGCGCGCTTGATGCTCTTGGCGAAGGCCTCCTTGTTGGCCTTTTTGATCTGGCCCAGGCGGAGCAGGACCTCCGTGTCGTCGGCGTACTTGTCCAGCTTGGGCAGGTTGGCGCCGGGGTGGAGGAGGTAGTCGCTGCCGCCGGTGAGGTCCCGGATCAGCTGGTCCAGGCCGGGGTTGATCTCCGCCAGCCAGCGGCGGTGGTCGATGCCGTTGGTCACGTTCTTGAACTTGTCCGGCTCCATGTTGCACGCATCGCGGAATACGTCGCTGCGCAGGATGTCGCTGTGGAGGGCGGACACGCCGTTGACGGCCATGCCGCCGGCGATGCACAGGTTGGCCATGCGGATCTCCCCGTCCCATACGACGGCCATGGCCTTGATCTTGCTCTCGTCCCCGCGGTAGAAGGCGGTGACCTTCTCCTGCCAGCGGCGGGCGATCTCGCAGATGATCTGCCAGATGCGGGGCAGCAGGCTCTCCATCAGCTGCTGGGGCCAGCGCTCCAGTGCCTCGGCCAGCACAGTGTGGTTGGTGTAAGCCACGGAGTTGGAGGTGATGTTCCAGGCGGTGTCCCAGTCCAGACCCGCGTCGTCCATCAGGATGCGCATCAGCTCGGGGATGACCAGGGTGGGGTGGGTGTCATTGATCTGGATGACGTTCTTCTCGTGGAAGTTGGTCACGCAGCCATAGGCCTGGATGTGCTTGCGCACGATGGACTGGATGGTGGCGGAGACAAAGAAGTACTGCTGGCGCAGGCGCAGGCTCTTGCCCTCGTAGTGGTTGTCGTCGGGGTAGAGGACCTTGGCGATGACCTCGGCCATGGCCTTCTCCTCGCTGGCCTTTAGGTACTGGCCCTGGCTGAACAGGCCCATATCGATGGGCGTGGGGCTCTTGGCGTCCCAAAGGCGCAGGGCGTTGGTGTGCTTGGTGCCATAGCCCGCGATGGACATGTCGCAGGGCACGGCCAGCACCCGGGTGTAGTCCTCATTGACCACGTGCAGCCGGTCGCCGTCCCAGAATTGGCGGAGCTTGCCGCCGAAGTGGACCTCCTCCACCTCGTCGGGACGGGGGATCAGCCAGGCGTCGCCCTGCTCCTTCCAGTTGTCGGGCAGCTCCAGCTGCTGGCCGTCCACGATTTTCTGCTTGAAGATGCCCAGCTCGTAGCAGATGGAATAGCCGTAGGCGGGAATCTCCAGGGTGGTCAGGCTGTCCAGATAGCAGGCGGCCAGACGGCCCAGGCCGCCGTTGCCCAGACCGGCGTCCGGCTCCATATCAAAGATATGGGCGGGCTTGAAGCCCAGCTCCTCGATGGCCTGCCGCATGGGCTCGATGACCCCCAGGTTGTAGGCGTTCTTCATCAGGCTGCGGCCCATGAGGAACTCCAGAGACATATAGTGGACCTGACGCAGCTGCTGCTTGCGGACCTTGGCCCGGGTCTCCACGGCGTGGGCGCTCATCCGGTCCCGCAGCACCATGGCGCAGGCCTTCATCATATTGGCCTCGGTGGCCTCCTCCTCGGTACAGCCGAAGTTGAGGCGCAGCTTGTCAACGATGGCCTGCTTCATGGTGTCCTTGGTCATTTTTTCCATATGGTTTTGTCCTCTTTTCTTTTGATTCATCGGATAAGAAGAGCGGGGCCGCTGGTATGGACAGCCCCGCTCGGTCGAAATCGCGGCCCTGTTATAAGCTTACGTGAGGATCTTCTGATAGATCTCGTTGTAGGCCTGGGCGCTGCGGTCCCAGCTGAAATCCTCGGCCATGCCGGCCTTGCGCAGGTTGGTGAACTCGGATGGCTTGTCGTAGTACAGCTCCACCGCCTGACGGATGACATAGAGCATATCGCCGCTGTTGTAGTCGGCGAAGGTGAAGCCGTTGCCCGCGCCGCACCACGCCTCGTAGGGGTGGACGGTGTCCTTCAGCCCGCCGGTCTCCCGCACGATGGGCACCGTGCCGTACCGCATGGCAATCATCTGGGCCAAGCCGCAGGGCTCGCTCTTGGAGGGCATCAGCAGCAGGTCCGCTCCGGCGTAGATGGCGTTGGCCAGGTCCTCGTTATAGCCACGGAACAGGCCCATGCGCCCGTCGTACTGACGGCGCTTCTGCTCGAAAAACTGCTCGTAGTTCCAGTCGCCGCTGCCCAGGACCACGAACTGGCAGCTGAGGTCCATGATCTGATCGAACACCTTGCAGATGAGGTCCAGACCCTTGTGGCTGACTAGGCGGCTGACGATGCCGATAATGGGCACAGCCGGGTCCTCCGCCAGACCCATCTGCTGCTGGAGGTAGGCCTTGTTCTTGGCCTTGCCGGACAGGTTCTTTGCACTGAACTTATATTTAAGCCCCACGCCCTTGGACGGGTCGTAGCGCTCCATATCGATGCCGTTGAGTACGCCGTAGACCTTTCCGGCGTTGCGCTGGATAACGCTCTCCATGCCGTGGGAAAAGAAGGCATAGCGCAGCTCCTGGGCGTAGGTGGGACTGACGGCGGTGATGGCGTCGCAGGTCATCAGTGCGCCCTTGAGCAGGTTCACGTCGCCGTCCATAGCGATGGTCCCGTCGGCGAACCAGCCGGGGGCCAGACCAAACAGATCCTCCAGAGTCTCCTTGCCATAGCGGCCCTGATACTCGATATTGTGGACCGTAAAGACGGTCTTGATACCCCGGATCTCCGGCCAGCGCACGCACTCGTCCTTCAGATAGATGGGAACCAGGGCCGTCTGCCAGTCGTTGCAGTGGATGACCTCCGGCATGAATTCCAGGGCCGGCAGCAGGGAGACGATGGCCCGGGAGAAGAAGCCGTAGCGCTCGCCGTCGTCATAGTGGCCGTACAGCGCGTCCCGCTTGAAATAATACTCGTTGTCCACGAAGTACCACATTACCCCGTCCTTCTCCAGACGGAACAGGCCGCAGTACACGCGCCGCCAGCCCAAGGGCACCTCGATATGGCAGATGAACTCCATCTGTTCCTTCCACTTGTCGGCCACCCGCTGGTACAGGGGCAGGATGACCTCCACCTCGTTGCCGGCCTGAGACAGCGCCTGGGGCAGGCTGCCGGCCACGTCGGCCAAACCGCCGGTCTTGCAGAAGGGGACCGCCTCGGAAGTGGCAAACAGAATTTTCATGGGATATACCTCCTTACAGCAATGGACCTCTGCAGCCGGCGGTATACCGTGCCGGCGGGGAAGCAAAGGCCATTTGATACATGCAGGCCGCTCTGCGGCCAGGAATTGGGCCGCAGGGCGCGGAAGGGGCGGGCCCTCCCGCGTCCCGGTCCGAAAGGGGCGGCGTTATACCTTGCTGCCCTTGGCGATGGTCATGGGGTAGTTTCCGTGGCCCATGAGGGTGCGGGAGTCCATCACAACCACGTCCTTGTCGCAGATGACGTGCTGGAGCACCGCGTCGCGGCTGATGGTTGCGTCCTGCATGAGGATGCAGTCCTTTACCTCAGCCCCCTTGGCCACGCTGACGCCCCGGAACAGGATGGAGTTCTCCACCGTGCCCTCGATGGTGCACCCGTCGGCCACCAGGCAGTTGCAGCACACGCCGGCGGGGTCCACGTAGGTGGATGCGTCGTTGCGCTCCTTGGTGTGAATAGGCCGGCCGGCGGCGAACACCTCCCGGCGGACAGCGGGGTCCAGCAGCTCCAGTGAGCGGTCGTAATACTCCTTCACGGAGCGGATCTGGGCGGCGTAGCCGTCCCAGACGTAGCTCTGGATGCGCAGCTGATCCGCCTTGGCCTGCAGTACCGCGCCGCGGAAGCTGAACTGGTCGTGGCTCAGGCACTCGTCCACCAGGTTCAGCAGCAGATCCTTGGACAGGATATAGATCTCCAGAGAGCGGTGGCAGCCGGCCCGGTCCCGGAGAGGGAAGAGGGTCTCCTTTACCCGTCCGCTCTCGTCCAGACGGAAGAAGGTCACATCCGCGTCGGAGTCCGTGTCGCTGGTGCACACGGCGGTGATGTCCGCGCCGGAGGCGATGTGGGACTGGTACACGTCCTGGAGAGGGATGTTGATGATGAGGTCGCTGTCGGCCAGCACCACGTGTTTTTGCCTGATCTCCTGGAGATACGAGCGCACGCCGGCCAGGGCCTCCATCTTGCCCCGGTACTCCCGCACGCCGCCCACAACATTGTCGTCGGCAAAGGCGGGCAGCAGGCGCAGTCCGCCATGCTTACGGCTCAGGTCCCAGTCCTTGCCGGAGCCCAGGTGGTCCAGCAGGCTCTGATAGTTTCCCTGCAGCACCACGCCCACATCGGTGACGCCGGCGTTGACCATGCTGCTGAGGATAAAGTCCACCAGGCGGTAGCGCCCCGCGAAGGGGACGGAAGCGGGCATACGGGCCTCGGTCAGCTCCCGCAGGCCGCTGCGCTTCTCATAGGAGAAGATGATGCCGTGCAGTCTTCCTTTCATCTGGACACCTCCTTGTGCTCGCGGTTGAGCATTGTTTTGGGCTTGACGGTCTCACCGGCGGCAATGGCGGCGCCGGGGCCCAGGACGGTGATGCCCCACTCCTCGGGGTCGCAGCTCTCCGGGTCCGCGCCCACCACGGCGCCCGCCTCCACCTGGCAGTTCTCGCCCAAAATGGCGTAGCGCACCACGGCGCCCCGCTTCACGGTCACGCCGGGCATCAGCACGGAGTAGTGCACCTCCGCGCCGTCCTCCACCCGTGCGCCGTGGGAGAGGACGGAGTTCTTCACCGTGCCGGTGATCTCGCAGCCCTGGGTGACCACGCTGTGCTCCACCAGGGAGGACTTGCCGATATAGGCGGGGGGATCGCTGGACAGACGGGCGTAGATGGGCCAGCTGTCCTCCAGCAGGTCCAGATCGCCCCGGCTGAGCATATCCATGTTGGCGTCCCACAGGCTCTCCAGGGTGCCCACGTCCTTCCAGTAGCCGTCGAAGCGGTAGGCGATCATCTTCTCGCCGGCGGCAAGGAACTTGGGAATGATGTTCTTGCCGAAGTCGTTGTTGGAATTGGGGTCGGCCTCGTCCTCAATGAGGGCCTGGCGCAGCTTCTGCCAGGTGAAGACGTAGATGCCCATGGAGGCCAGGTTGCTCTTGGGCTGCTTGGGCTTTTCCTGGAATTCGACGATGTTGTCCTCCCCGTCCACGGCCATGATGCCGAAGCGGGGGGCCTCGTCCCAGGGCACCTCCAGCACGGAGATGGTGCAGGCCGCGCCGGCAGCCTTATGGGCCTCCAGCATCTTGTCGTAGTTCATCTTGTAGATATGGTCGCCGGAGAGGATTACCACGTACTCCGGATCATACATATCCACAAAGCCGATGTTCTGGTAGATGGCGTTGGCCGTGCCCTTGAACCAGGTGCCCTTGTCGCCCTCGCGCATGTAGGGGGGCAGGATGTGGACGCCGCCGTCCAGACGGTCCAGGTCCCAGGGCTGGCCGGAGCCGATATAGCTGTTGAGCTCCAGAGGCTTATACTGGGTGAGGACGCCTACGGTGTCGATACCGGAGTTGGTGCAGTTGGACAGGGGGAAGTCGATGATGCGGTATTTGCCGCCGAAGGGCACGGCGGGCTTGGCCACATTGCTGGTCAGCACATACAGGCGGCTGCCCTGCCCACCAGCCAGGAGCATTGCGATACACTCTTTTTTCATGTGCGCTTGATCCATCCTCTCTCGTTTTTATTCAGCCGCGGAGGAAGTCTTCTTCCTGGCGCGGGAGGGAGCTTTTTTCTCCGCCTTGTCGGCGGCCGCCTTTACGGGGCGACCCCGCTTCTTGGGGGCGGGGGACTGGACTGCTTCGGGTGCGGGGACTGCCTCGGCCTTGGCCGCGCGGCCCCGCTTCTTGGGGGCGGGGGCCTGGACTGCCTCGGGCGCGGGGACGGCCTCCACCCTGGCCGTGCGGCCCTGTTTCTTGGGGGCGGGAGCCTGAACCGTCTCGGCGGGGGCGGCCTCCTCGGCGGACTTTTTCGCCGTCCGCTTGGCGGGGGCCGTCTCGTCAGCCTTCTTGGGCTGGGGCTTGGCGCGCAGCTTTCCCTGTCCGCGGAGGAACACCGCGCCGAAGGGGGGTATGCAGATGGACACGGAGCTCTCCTGTCCATGGGAGGGGGTCCATTCCACCTTGCAGGGCTGGGCGTTCACCGCGCCGGAGCCGCCGTAGATCTCTGCATCAGAGTTGAAGACCTCCGCATACTCCTTCACCGGGGGACAGCCGAAGCGGTAGTCCTCATAGGTGTTGGGGCTGAAGTTGATGGCGCAGACCATCTCACTGCCCGCCTTGTCCCGGCGGAGGAAGACGACCACGTTGTTCTGGTTGTCATCGGGCACCAGCCACTGGAAGCCCTCCCAGCTGAAGTCGTCCTCCCACAGTTCGCTGGAGCTCTGATAGAAGTGGTTGATATCCTTGATATAGCGGTGGAGCTTGGCGTTGTCCTCGTTGTTCAGCGCACTCCAGTCCAGCTGGTCCTCGAAGTGCCACTCCTGCTCGGTGCCCAGCTCCACGCCCATGAAGCTAAGCTTCTTGCCGGGGTGGGCCATGGTGTAGCCGTAGAAGCCCCGCACGCCCGCCAGCTGCTGCCGGTCGCCGCCGGGCATCTTGCCCCGGACGGAGCCCTTCATGTGGACCACCTCGTCGTGGCTGAGGGGAAGGATGTAGTTCTCGGAGAAGGCGTAGAACATGGAGAAGGTGATGTCCTTGTGGTTGCCCTGGCGGAACCAGGGGTCCATCTTCAGGTAGTGGCACATATCGTTCATCCAGCCCATGTTCCACTTCAGGTTGAAGCCCAGGCCGCCGATGCCGTTGGGGCCCGTCACGTCGGCGGGCTTGGTCACCAGAGGCCAGGCGGTGGACTCCTCCGCCACCATCAGCACGTCGGGGTCCACGGTGAAGGCGGTCTTGTTCAGCGCCTGGAGGAAGGCGATGGCCTCCAGATTCTCCTTACCGCCGTTCTGGTTGGGGACCCACTCGCCGTCCCGGCGGTCGTAGTCCAGATACAGCATGGAGGCCACCGCGTCCACTCGGATGCCGTCGATGTGGTACTCCTTCAGCCAGAAGGCGGCGGAGGAGAGCAGGAAGCTCTTTACCTCCGGCCGGCCGTAGTCAAACACCCGGGTGCCCCAGGAAGCGTGCTCGCCCTTGCGCTTGTCGGCATACTCATAGCAGGGGGAGCCGTCAAACTCGTAGAGGCCGTGGGCGTCCTTGCAGAAGTGGGAGGGCACCCAGTCGAGGATGATGCCGATGCCGGCCTGGTGCATGTGGTCCACAAAGAACATGAAATCCTCGGGGGTGCCGTACCGGGAGGTGGGAGCGTAATAGCCGGTGCACTGATAGCCCCAGCTGGGGTCGTAGGGGTACTCGGTGATAGGCAGCAGCTCGATGTAGTTGAAGCCCATCTCCTTGACGTAGGGGGCCAGCTCCAGGGCAAGGCTGCGGTAGTCGAGGAAATCCCCGTTCTCCCGGCGCTTCCAGGAGCCCAGATGGACCTCGTAGATGTTCAGCGGCGCATTGTAGACCGGCCGGGCGCTGCGGCCCTTGCGCCAGGCGGCGTCGCCCCACTGGTAGCCGCCGATGTCATAGAGCTTGCTGGCGGTGCCCGGGCGGGTCTCGGCGTGGAAGGCGTAGGGGTCAGCCTTCATGCGCAACACGC
Source organism: uncultured Oscillospiraceae bacterium (assembly GCA_910584045.1). Lineage (GTDB taxonomy): Bacteria > Bacillota > Clostridia > Oscillospirales > Oscillospiraceae > Pelethomonas. The sequence continues at coordinate 28,003 of CAJTYO010000024.1, forward strand.
CGTCAGCGCCGGTGACGGCAAATTTGTAGTTGTCGTAGACGCTCCCGCCGGGGACGAAGCGCTCCCACAGGCCGTCGGTGATCTTGTCCATGGGATGGGTCTCGGCGTTCCAGGAATTGAAATCACCCACCACGGAGACCGTCTGTGCCCGCGGCGCCCAGACGCGGAACATATAGCCGGAAACTCCGTCGTGGGTGACCGCGTGGGCGCCCATGAACTCATAGGCGCTGATGGCCGTTCCCTCATGGAAGAGGTAGGTGTTTAATTCGTCTGCTTCTCTGTAGGGCATTAGGTTGATCCTCCAATGTATATTGACGGTAGGGCCGCCGCCGGAAAAAAGGGCCGACGGCTATACTATGTCTATTATACCCCACCTGCAAGCCCAGCGTCAAGGCGGGTTGGTACAGTTTTCCATGGTAAAAGCGACAAAAAAAATCGTCGAATCACGTCTATTTTGCCAAATGACACCGAAAGGCGGCGGCGCGCTCTGTCTATTTTCCCCATAAAATTCCGGCTTTGGACAAAAAAATCGGGGCAATAGAAGGGAAAGGTGTTTACTTTCACGAATTGAAGTGATAAAATAGGGCCATTCAAACCAACGGAGGAGCGCCTGATGGCAAGGATCACGAAAAAGAAGAAGAGCGACGGGCTGTACAAAGCCCTGCTGACCCTCCGCACGGAGAAGGAGATCTACGATTTCTTTCAGGACCTGTGCACGGTGACGGAGCTGCGGGCCATGGAGCAGCGCTTTGATGTGGCGGTGCTGCTGCGGCAGGGGATGATCTACAACCACATCCTGGAGCGCACGGGGGCCTCCAGCGCCACCATCAGCCGGGTGAACCGGTCCCTGGCCTTCGGCTGCGGAGGGTATCAGACCTATTTCGAGCGGGCGGACGAGGGACAGCAGGCGGACGAGCCGCCGGAGGAGGCGCTGTGAGCGCCTACGAGGCCCTGGCGGGGGTCTATGACGAGCTGACCCGGGACGTGGGATATGAGCGGAGGGCGGACTACCTGGAGAAGCTGTTCCGGCGCAGCCGGATTCCGGTGCGCACTGTGCTGGACCTGGCCTGCGGCACAGGGGAGATGACCGCCATCCTGACCCGGCGGGGGTACGAGCTTATCGCAGTGGACGCCAGTCCTGACATGCTGGCCCAGGCCAGGGAGAAGGCCGCGTCTCTGGAGGGGGAGCCCCCGGTGTTCCTCAACCAGTCCATGCCGGAGCTGGACCTGTACGGCACGGTGGACGCGGCGGTGTGCTGTCTGGACAGCCTCAACTATCTTACGAATCCCCGGGATGTACGCCGGACCTTCCGGCGTCTGCGGCTGTTCGTCGCCCCGGGGGGCCTGCTGGTATTCGACGTGAACAGTCCGGCGAAGCTGGCGGCTCTGGATGGACAGGTGTTCCTGGATGAGCGGGAGGACGTCTACTGCGTCTGGCGCACGGAGTACAGCCGGAGCAGACGTATATGCACCTACTGGATGGACGTTTTCACCCGCCGTCCCGATGGCGGCTGGGACCGGGGGGAGGAGGAGCACCGGCAGCGGGCCTACTCGGCGCAGGAGCTGTGCGCCTGGCTGGAGGAGGCGGGGTTCACCGGGGTGAGGGTCTATGGAGACTGCCGGATGTCGGCTCCCAGGGAGGACGAGCAGCGGCTCTACTTCTCCGCCATTCGAGGGAAATAGTCAGCAAGGGACGAGGGAGCGCGTCGGCGCTCCCTCGTCCCTTGCTGCATCGCTGTATACGCCGGGCGGCTAGGACCGCGCCTGGCCGTCCACGTGCAGAATTTCGCCGGTGATATAGGCGGCGGCGTCGCTGGCCAGGAAGAGGAAGGCGTTGGCCAGGTCCTCCGGCTCGCCGATACGGCGCAGGGGGATCTGGTTGATAAGGGGCGTGATGACATCCTGAGGCACGGCCTTCATCATATCCGTGTTGGTGACCCCGGGGGCCACGGCGTTGACCCGGATGCCCATAGGGCCCAGCTCCCGGGCCAGGGAGAGGGTCAGGCCGTTGATGGCCGCCTTGCTGGTGGGGTAGGCCACGCCCCTGGGCTGTCCATAGCGGCTGACCATGCTGCTGGTGTTGAGGATGCAGCCGGAGCCCTGAGCGGCCATGGCGTCGTAGACAGCCCGGATGCAGCAGAACACAGCGTCCACATTCAGGCTCATCACCTTTCGGAACAGCTCGGGGGTGTAGGCGGACAGGGGCTCTGAGGAGGAGACGCCGGCGTTGTTGACCAGAATGTCGATCCGTCCGTACCGCTCCCGGACGCCGTCGAAGGCGGCCTTGACGGATTCATAGTCTGCCAGGTCCGGGGCGATGCCCTCCACGGGATAGTCGGGGCGGGCGGCCTTCAGCTGGGCCACGGCTTTGTCCGCCGTCTCCTGGCGGGAGCCGCAGAGGACGACTGCGGCGTGATTCTCCAGGTATTTCTCCACGATGGCGTACCCGATGCCCCGGGTGCCGCCGGTGACGATGGCAACCTTACCTTTCAGCATAAGCAGATTCCTCCTTCATCTATGTAACGCATAGTGTATGCCGCCCTGCCGGCCTCTATCCGGCGGCAGGGCGGCGGGATACATTTATTTGCAGAGGGCGGCGGTGTCCATGGCGATCATCAGCTCCTCGTTGGTGGGGATGATGAAAATCTTGACCTTGGAATCCGCAGCGGACACGTCGGTCTCCTTGCCGCGGACCTTGTTTTTCTCGGCGTCCATCTTCACGCCCATATACTCCAGACCCTGGCAGATGTGCTCGCGCATATCGGTGGAGTTCTCGCCCACGCCGGCGGTGAACACAATGGCGTCCACGCCGCCCATGGCGCTGGCATAGGCGCCGATGAACTTGCGCACCTCATAGGCGAACTTGTCCAGAGCCAGCTGAGCCCGCTCGTTGCCCTTGGCGGCAGCCTCGTCCAGATCGCGGAAGTCGCTGCTGACGCCGGAGATGCCCAGCACGCCGCTCTTCTTGTTGAGGATGTTCAGCATCTCCTTGATGTCATAGCCGTACCGGCCCATCAGATACTCCAGGATGGTGGCGTCCACGTCGCCGGACCGGGTGCCCATGGGGAAGCCGGCGAGGGGCCCAAGGCCCATGGTGGTGTCCACGCACTGGCCGTCCACCACGGCGGACAGGGACGAGCCGTTGCCCAGGTGGCAGCAGATCACCTTGCTGTGCTCCGGATTGCCCAGCATATCAATAGCCCGGGCGGAGACATAGCGGTGGCTGGTGCCGTGGAAGCCGTAGCGGCGCACGTCGTCCTTCTCATAGTACTCGTAGGGGATGGCGTAAATATAGGCCTTGGGGGGCATGGTCATGTGGAAAGCGGTGTCGAACACGGCCACCTGGGGGGTCTTGGGCATGATCTTCTGGCAGGCCTCGATGCCCATGAGGTTGGCCGGATTGTGGAGGGGGCCCAGGGGGATGCACTTCTTAATGGCCTCGATGCAGGCCTCGTCAATGATGCAGCTCTTGGTGAAAGCCATGCCGCCATGGAGCACACGGTGGCCCACGGCCGCGATCTCATCGGTGGAGGAGATAACGCCTTTGACGGGGTCAACCATGATGTCCAGCACTGCCTGAATGGCCTCGCCATGGGTGGGCATGGGGATATCCTGCTTCACGTCGTCCCGGCCGGGGACCTTGTGGGTCAGACGGCCGTCGATGCCGATGCGCTCGCACAGGCCCTTGGCGAAGACCTCGCCGCCCTCGGACTCCATAAACTGGTACTTCAGGGAAGAGCTGCCTGCATTGATGATTAGGATTTTCATCAGTTGATCCTCCTTGGATTTGTCATTGATTTGTTATTTTTTGTTTCCAGCCTGTCTCTTGCTTTTCCCGCGGGAGGCGGCTAGAATAGATACCATCCCATATTGTAGACTATTTGCGCCGGTCAGGCAACTATTTTTTCGGATTTTTTTCCAAATTTTTTCCGGACCGGCGGCTGAGGAGGCGCGTGGTGGCAGTAGCGGGCGTGATCGCGGAGTACAACCCCTTCCACCGGGGCCACGCCTGGCAGCTGGAGGAGCTGCGGCGCAGGCTGGGGGAGAATACGGCGGTCGTGGCCTGTATGAGCGGCAGCTTCGTCCAGAGGGGTGACTTCGCCATCGCCTTGAAGCACGCCAGGGCGGAGATGGCCCTGCTGGGGGGCGTGGACTTGGTGTTGGAGCTGCCTGCGCCTTGGTCCGCCGCCGGGGCGGAGCGCTTTGCCCAGGGGGCCGCGGCGGTGCTGGAGGCCACTGGGGTAGTGACCCACCTGGCTTTCGGCTGCGAGTGCGGAACTCTGGAGCCTCTGCGGTCGGCGGCGGACTGTCTGGACGGTCCGTCGTATCCCGATGCGCTGCGCCGGGTGCTGGCCGGGGGCGGGAGCTTTGCCGCCGCCCGTCAGACGGCTGTGCGCGAGCTGGCGGGGGCGGCGGCGGACTGTCTGTCCCGCCCAAACGACATTCTGGCGGTGGAGTACCTGCGGGCGTTGAAGGCGCTGGGAAGCGGGATCATCCCCCTGGCTCTGCCCCGGGTGGGCGCGGGACACGACAGCGGCGAGGAGAGCGACGTCCCCTCCGCCTCCGCCATCCGGGAGAAGATATTGACGGGAGGGGACTGGCGGCGTGGACTGCCCGAGACGTCGGCGGCTATTCTTTCCCGGGAAATGGAGGCCGGACGGGCCCCGGTGGTCTGGCGGCGCTGCGAGCGGGCAATTCTGGCACGGCTGCGGTCCATGGGGGAGGAGGAGCTCCGTCCCTACGACGGCGGGCGGGAGGGACTGTACCACCGCTTTTACGCTGCCATCCGCCGGGAGACGGACGTTGAGGGAATCCTCGCCGCTGTGAAGACAAAGCGCTATCCCCTCGCCCGCCTGCGGCGGATGCTGCTGCAGGCCTACTTGGGTGTGCCCCAGGCGGGGCAGGGGGAGACCCCGCCCTATCTGCGGGTCCTGGGGGCCGGCAGCCGGGGGCGTGCGCTGCTGGGACGTATGCGCGAAGCGGCGGCCCTGCCGGTGCTTGTCAAGCCGGCACAAGTCAGACGGCTGGGCGGGGAGGCACGCCGGGTCTTCGAGCAGGAGGCGCGGTGCACCGGGCTGTACGTACTGGGCTGCCCCGACCTGGGGCAGGCGCGGCCGGACAGCGAGTATGCCGGGCGGCCGGTAATGGCGCCGGGTGCGCCATTGTATAAGGAGAGTGACGCGGTATGACAATCAAGATAGGGACCCTGCTGATGGCCTGCCTGCTGGCGCTGGCGGCCTGCGCGGGGCTGACGATATACGACCCCGTCCCGGGGCAGCCCGATGGGCTGGGGAATGGAGAAGAGGAGCCGGTCTATCAGATGGACCCGCTGCTGTCGGAGCGGCAGTTCCGGACCCAGGACGGCAAAAAGGAGCTGGCCCGCTACAGCTACCGGCTGTGTGCGCTGTCGGTTTCGAACATGGACGTTCTCTCCGGCGAAGCGGCGGTGGAGGCGGCGCGGAACGTGGAGACCTTCAATGCCCGGATGACGCTGCTGATGGAGGGCTATGTGGAGTTCGGCGAGGCCATGGGGGCCGATGCGGCGGAGGTTGTGGGCGCGGCGGCGTACTACGACGAGGTGTGTGCGGAGGGGTTCCGGGCGGGGGAGTACATCAGTATCCGCCTGGACAGCGTCGGCTATACCGGCGGCGCCCACCCCAACCGCTACGCCTCCAGCTGTCTGTTCGATCTGCGCGCCGGGCAGTTTGTCGACCCTGCTCAGATCGCCGAGGACCCGGAGGCATTTCGGGCCGGCGCGGCGGCGCTGCTGTTGGAGAAGGCGGAGCTGTGCGGGGACCGAGAGCAGTTCTGGGAGGACTATGCCGACGTCATCACCCGCTGGAACGAGGGGACGGTTGTGTTCGACGGGGAGGGGATGCATGTGGTGTATTCCCCCTATGAGCTGGGGCCCTACGCTATTGGCGAGGTGGAGCTGGTTTTGACATACGAGGAGCTGGCCCCCCTGGCGGGGGAGAGCGCCATGGAGCGGCTGGGCCGGACGGCTGAATGAGGATTGAGAAAAGGGGATGACGTCGGTGGGGCGTCATCCCCTTTCTTAATATCATAGACGTGGGCAGAGGCCGTCGAGGCGGCGAGAGACTATAAAATATAAAAAACGTTGAAGGTGAGCTGTTATTTTTTGTATATATTTGACGAAATAAAAAGTATACTGGAAACAGAAAATTGAAAGGCATAATAAGTAAGGAGGCCGGTTGCAGAATCAAAATTGAATACTGGTGTTTATCCACATGCGCTGCGGCAAAACGCCGCGATCCAGCTTCGAAGTGTCAGACTCTGTTTGATATTTGTCAGCTCACCGAAAGACGGAAGGTTTTTCAGCTGAGGTATTTGTGCTGATGGTCCAAAACGCTCCAACTCTTGGGTATACTTCCAATGATAAACCAACCCAACAACCCTGGGGGCTCGATGCAAGGGAGGCGGACGAAATGAGATAACGAGCTTGGGACAGAAAATACCTATGAGGCACAGGACAATGAAGTGGAGGGACACAAATGAATTCAATAGAGGCTATGGCCAAACGCAGTCAGGCATCCCACCTGGTTCTTATCTACGCGCTTGCCGCCGCCACCGTATCGGCGCTTACGGCATTTGACCCAGAACCCTTGTCGGGGACAGCTTTGGTGATTTTTGCGGACACACCCCTTGTAACGGCGATTACCTTTTCCATGATTGTCCATCTGGTGATTGTTTATAATCAAAAGGATCTGTTGGCAGACGGATTCATTTTGATTGCGTCTTTGTCCGCCGGATTAGTTTTGGGCGCGCTGGGGGCAAAGCTTCTGGGCAGAATGGTACCGATACTGGGATCGTTCAATAACGCGATCATTACTTTTTCACTGCATTATGCAACTGGGCATGTACTTATAGATTATCTGGAGAAAGAAAGAAAAATTACCGATGTGACGCTGCAGTATGTGAAAGAGAATAAGGAAAAGTACGAGGAGGAGGGCAGGAGAAAGGGCAAGGAGGCGATTGAGGCGTCGAAAAAAATGGACCATGAGGATAGGCAGATGCTGAAGGAGTTAATCAAACAGTATCGAACGATTTCCGAAGCTCTGAAGAGGGCGTCGGAGAAAAAGCTCACAGACGAGTCCGTTCAGCTGTCGGAAAGGCTTTTGGAGCTTGGGGAGAAAATAGGCGCGATCTATGCGAGATACGGATATTCAATCACCTGAGAAAAATCCTGTCCGGGCCAGTATGCGCCTGTCACATACATAGTGAACCGGGAAACCTGCGGAGAGCTGCCGGCGGCGGTCTTGAAGGGAGGCCGCCGCCTCAGACCGTCAAAAAAGGCCTCAGCAGGCGTTGGGCGGGCGAAGCCCGCCATAGCTCTAAGGCCGCCTTTGGCGGCCCCACGGGAGTTTTCGCCGGAGGCGAAAAAATTTTTTGATCACTTTTTCGGCGGCATGTACGTCGAAAAAGTACTTTGCGGG
>CAJTYO010000025.1 GCA_910584045.1 uncultured Oscillospiraceae bacterium
GTATACTGCTAAAGATCCCGGACAAGTGTTCTGTCCGGGATCTTTAGCAGTATTTGTCATAGGCGCCTTCCCGAATAGGTTTCTCAAGCCCCAAAAACATCAACCAAAGGCCCATATCAGCAGTTATAAAGTCCTTCAACATCCCCAGAGAACTATGCAAATGCCCCAATTAGGCAGCGTAAATTTGCTATAGATGCAGTTAGGTGGGTAACTCAGGAGCTGTTAATCTGTCTTAAGAGTGATAGTCCCGCAGCTTCTGCGATATGTCACCATAATAGCCGTTGATCTCTTCACAGCAGCAACGAGCCAAGCAGCAGAGCTTATCCCAGAGCAGATCAGGGGCACAGTTGATCACGTTTTTGGCTTCCCACCGCACTCTCTCCGTCTGTTCTGTAATAATTGCAGTTAATCTGTCCTGATTCATAAGCGCGGTATCCTTTCTTTTTTAATTATTTGAATACCCACTTGACAAATCCATCATACTGTGTATAATTATATACATGAATGATTGCTCATATATTCACTTGTTCAAATTTTATAATAGGGGGTAGGATATGAAGCGGGAACCTCTTGAGGTCTGTGAAATCAGTGTCATTCATGAGGACGTGCTGGCCCGGGTCAAAGAGAAAATGCCCAATGAGGAGCCGGTCTATGAGGTCTCCGAACTCTTTAAAGTCTTCGGGGACAGTACCCGGGCCCGGATCATCTGTGCGCTGAATATCGAAGAGATGTGCGTGTGTGATCTGGCGGCGTTGCTGGGTATGAGCCAAAGTGCCATCAGCCACCAGCTGCGCTTACTGAAGGTCTCCAGAATTGTCAAGAGCCGCAAGCAGGGGAGAGTTGTCTACTACTCCCTGGATGATGCCCATATCGGGCAGATTTTTGCCATGGCATTTGACCATGTCATGGAAGAAATGGAGGGATAAACAATGGAGAAAGAAAAAATAACCGCTAATGACTGTGAGTACGAGCATGAGAACCATCACGACCACGAGGAGCACCCATGCTGCTGTGGTCACGATCATGTACCTCATGAACATCATGATCATCACTGTGCCTGCGACCATGGGCATGAACACCACCATGGTGACTGCTGCGGTCATGACCATCATGACCATGGCGACGGCTGTAACTGCGGTCATGACCATGCACATGAGCAGGATCCTGGAGAAGCCCGCAAGGAACTCATAACTTTGGGCGCAGGCGCAGTCCTTCTGATAGCCGGGCTGATCCTAAAGTTTTCCCTTTCCCAGGCACCATGGATGGCAACAGTTGTTCTATTTGCTGCTTTCGCTACAGTTGCGGCAGAAATCCTTGTACAGGCGGTAAATAACATCCGTCATGGGGATGTTTTTGGCGAGAGCTTCCTGATGTCCATCGCCGGTATTGGAGCGGTGTGTATCGGAGAGATTCCGGAAGGGGTTATGGTATTTCTGCTGTATCGACTGGGGGAGTATTTACAGACCAAAGCTGTCTCCTCCTCGCGCAAATCTATTTCCGCACTGATGGATGTCCGCCCCGATCGTGCAAACCTTCTAGAGAATGGTCAGAGCAGGGAGGTGGAGGCCGAGGCAGTTCAGGTAGGACAGACTATCTTGGTTCGGCCCGGCGAAAAAATACCTCTGGACGGAACGGTTCTGACAGGTATCTCCCAGTTGGACACAGCGGCACTCACAGGGGAATCCATCCCCCGCGATATAGGCCCTGGCCAGCAGGTAATGGCAGGCTGTATTAATCTGAGCGGAGCGCTGGAGATCAGAGTGGAAAGGGCCTTCGCAGAATCCACCGCCAGCAAGATTCTGGAGATGGTGGAACACGCCTCCGAGAAAAAGGCCTCCAGCGAAAAATTTATCACACGCTTTGCTCGGATCTACACCCCCATTGTCTGTCTGGCAGCAGTGATTGTAGCAGTTCTGCCACCAGTTATGGGGTGGATGGCCTGGAGCCAATCCATATATAGTGCTCTGTGTTTTCTAGTTATATCCTGCCCCTGTGCACTGGTGATCTCTGTGCCCCTCAGCTTCTTTGCCGGCATTGGCCGGGCTTCCCGGGAGGGCGTACTGGTTAAAGGTGGCAACCATCTGGAGACGTTGGCAGAGGCTCAGATTGTAGCTTTTGACAAGACGGGTACTCTGACGGAGGGACGCTTTTCTGTCTCTGAGTGCCTTCCAGCAGAGGGAATTTCCCGGGAAAAACTGTTAGAGCTGGCTGCGTTGGCGGAGTGCTGTTCCACTCACCCCATTGCAAAATCAATCCTGACTGCTTACGGTAGCGAGATTGACGAGGAAACTCTGTCGGACTATCACGAGATATCCGGAAACGGTGTAACTGTTCGCGTAAACAACCGTCATATCATTGCAGGCAAGCGGAAATACTTGACAGAAAAAGGCGTGTCCGTATCTGCTGCTCCCACAACAGCGGACACAACAGTCTATGTATCGCTGGACGGTGTTTATCAGGGAGCCGTGCTACTGCGTGATGCTCCTAAGCGGGATGCAAAGACAGCCGTCAACGAATTGCGAACCTTGGGCATTCGCCGGATGGTCATACTCTCTGGCGACAGCAAACCGGTTGTGGAGGAAATTGCCCGGGAAATTGGTCTAGACCAGGCTGACGGAGAACTGTTGCCTCAAGAGAAATTGGAAAAACTGGAACAGCTGCGAGGTCAGTTAGATGGTAATGGTAAATTACTTTACAGTGGAGATGGAATCAATGATACGCCCGTTTTGGCTGCCGCAGATATAGGTATCGCTATGGGCGGCCTTGGAGCTGACGCGGCCATTGAAACAGCGGATGTCATTATCATGGGCGACGAGCCCAGCAAGATTGCCTCCGGTATACGAATCGCACGCCATACAAAACGTATTGCCATGGAGAACATTGTCTTCGCCATTGCAGTGAAGGTCGTTGTGATGATTCTGTCTGTTTTGGGGTATGTTGAATTGTGGGCCGGCGTATTCGCAGATGTGGGCGTATGTATGCTTTGTGTTCTGAACACACTTCGGATCAACAGGAAGATTCATTAAAATTTTATAGCTGACTGCACCCCTTCCGCATATACTGTGCGGAAGGGGTGATTAATCATGGAAGGATCAAACATGCGCCTGCTGCCATACAATAGGGCCGCAGCAGTGCAATATGCGCACAGATGGGCCTATGGCAGGAATCCCGCATTCTATGACTACGAAATGATTGGCGGTGACTGCACGAATTTTGCCTCTCAGTGCGTCTATGCCGGCAGCGGGGTGATGAATTATACCAAGGACTTCGGCTGGTACTACATTGACGCAAATAATAAGGCCCCTGCATGGACGGGAGTAGAATTCTTTTACCGCTTCATGACCCGCGCGGAGTCTACTGTTGGGCCGGTAGCGCGGCCGGTACCCATCAGCCTCCTAGAACCCGGCGATGTGGTACAGCTGTCCTTTGATGGGGAAGCCTGGAACCATTCTCCAGTGGTGGTACGACTGGTTCGCCAACCAGCGCTGCGGCCGGCAGACGTGTTAATCGCGGCGCACAGTTACGATTCTGACAACCGTCCGCTGAGCACATATGACTATCGGGGAATCCGTTTTCTACATTTTATTGGGGTTCGGAAGGAGTAGGGAAGAGGGCTATCTGATACTTTTCATGAAGATTTCAATCAGCGGCCCTCTTTAGCAGAGCAGATTTGAAGTATCATCATAATTTCTTTTACAAAAGCCTACAAACTGGCGGTCATATTTCGAACAAAAATATCGATATTACTTTTTTAAACGCAAGGATTACCATGATGTCATCTCAACAAATTTCGTTATGAAACGTCATTTTTTTTGAGGCTTTACCTTGCCCAATGGATTAGCCCGGGCGGCTACCCGCAGGGCCTCGTTGTCAATATGGGTGTAGATTTCCGTGGTGTTTAGATGTTCGTGTCCAAGAACCTCTTGAACGGCTTTGACGTCCACTCCGTTTTGCAGCATCAGTGTGGCTGCCGTATGGCGGAGCTTGTGGGAAGAGTATTGAGAGCTGTCCAGTCCGGCCTGGGCCAAATGCTTTTTGACCAGCGCATGGACGTTTGAACGGCTGATCCTCTGGTCTCGGGAAGATAGGAAGAGTGCGTCCCGATCCCGGCCGCTAATCGGGCGGCGCACCGCAATATACCCCTCCAGCGCAGCCTTGCAGGCATCGTTCAAATATACAATTCGCACCTTGTTTCCCTTGCCCAGCACTCGCAGCGCATCGCCCTGGATGTCGCTCAGATTTAGTCCAATCAGCTCGGAAATCCGTAGGCCGCAGTTGAGAAAAAGCGTCAAAATACAGTAATCCCGCTCCCGGTTTGCTCCGTCCACGTTTTCCAGCAGCTCCAGGCTCTCATTCAGCGTCAGATATTTGGGCAGTGTCTTTTTCAGTTTGGGAGAATCCAACTCCTTGACCGGGTTATCCTCTAGCAGATGCGCCTTTTGCGTAAGATAATTAAAAAAGGAGCGAAGCGTTGCAATCTTACGGGATCTAGTAGCGGCACTGAGTCCGTATTCTGTTTTATCACTGTTCGGCTGCTGCGCCCGGTCGCGGCTGAGATAGGTCAAATAGCCATACACATCTGTAAGAGTGATGGTACGGATCAGTGTGATGCTGACATCCATAATAGAAATCTTATCCAACTCCAAATTCTGTAGCGAGCGGTCTCTGGATCGCTTGATATACCGAAAGAAATTTCTGAGATCAAGGAAGTATTCGTCCACAGTTTTTTGCGAATGCGCCTTGATTGTCTCATGATAGGATAAAAAGTCACACAGAATCTGTGGCGCTTCATCACGGTAATCAGTCATAGAAAAGGTCCTGCAGGGCTGTTCGGTGTGTAAAGTCGTGATTTACCCCCCTCTGAATTAAACAAAATTTTTATTTTGTTTAATTGTATATCCCTTACAAAACCCGCCCTCCCTTCTATTATTTACGTTCATTATATCATATGTGTCAAGCACCCAGGATTAAGATAATGATTGAAACAGCAGACAGTCTATAAATAGCAACTTCACACCATTCCCAAATTTGGAGAGCAATACGGCCACCGATCAGAAATCCTGGAATAACATTTTTCTTGAAAAAGTATCAAAAAAATTTGTCGAAAAAACGGAGCACAGTAAACCGCGCGGTCTTGTGTGCTCCGTTTCACTTGTTTTACATAGAGTTCTAAAAACGAATCTGAGCAGGTTTAAAGCTACCTTTCAAAAGCCGGCGGCGCGGCGCTGTTTCCTCCAGCAGACACAGCACATCATCCGGAATATGGTCGCTGTAGCTGATTTCCATCAAAATACGGTTCTCCTGCCCCGTTGTAACGCGCTCCAACTGCTGCGGGTCCAGGAAATCCATATGATCCAGCGAGGAACGTATATCCGTATCTAGTGCTACCCAGAGGTCCAGATCGTCGGCCGTATAGACCTCCCTCTGATATGTTAACAGCATTTGTGGCAGTAGCATATGCTCCGTCAGGCTATCGTGGAAGTCTTGGAGCAGCGGATCATGCCGGTTTAGAAGCCAATCTGTTTCGCCTGCCAGCAGCGCGCGGCATTCCGCCTCTGTTACCATGGCGCTGGTTTGCTGCCCATCCTCCCGCCGTTCAAGGAGCAGAAATGTGGGATCATCATCAAAATAGTGCAAGGAAAAGCGTGTTCGGTCCTGCTCCAGGATGGCCGTATCCTCTACAGGCTTTGCAGAAGCTAGATCGCGGTAACTGACAAACTGCATCGTATGTATATGTCTAGAACCTCTCTCCTCTCCGCGAACGGACAGGCAGGTGCGCAGAGCGGTGTAGTCCTCCCGAGTGATCTGATACTTCAGCTGCCGTAGATATGTCTTTTTAATCGTCATAGGACATCCTCCTTTGCTGTTATCAATAATAACCAAGGAAAAAGAACTGGTTGTGTCTGGAATTTGAACAAAATGTAAATACTATCACAATTCAACTCCTGTCGCACAACCTTGTCTATACAAGAAAATTTTTCGTGGGTTTTCGTCTTTCTTTGTGTATAATATATCGAAGGACATAGAGAGGAGGTGCTGCATTTGACGGACAACGAGCTGATTTTGCGCCTTCGGCAGCGTGACCAAGCGGGGCTGGAAGATCTCTCCCGACGATATAGTCCCCTGATGCGGTACATCATCTCCCCTATTTTATCGGATGGGCAGGACCGTGAGGAGTGCTTGTCCGATGTGCTCCTGCTGGTATGGGAGAGGATCGAGAGGTATGACCCTGCGCGAGGAGCCTTTTCCACCTGGCTGACCGTCCTGACAAGAAACACCGCGCTCAACCGGGCCCGAGGCCAAGCGATGGGGGAACCATTGTCCGAAAACCAGGCATCCCCTGTTCCCGGGCCTGAGGAACAGATTTTGCATCAGGAGCTGCTGGAGGAGTTGAAACAGGCACTAGACAGGCTGTCGATGAAGGATCAGCTTCTCTTCTATCGCAAATATTACTATTTCCAGACAACCGCGCAAATTGCTGCTGAGATGGGTATGACAGATCGCGCGGCAGAAGGGCGGCTATACCGAATAAAAACGCGCCTGCGAAAGGAGTTGGGAGGTGTCATGCTGTGAGGGATTGGGTTTTCCAGAACCTGAGCGATCAGGAGCTGGAGTGTCTGATGCATGAGGGGGCATCCTCCCTGCCGCCGGACGACGATTTGGTGGAGGCGATCACTCCCTGGCGGCGGGCTATGAGGCGGGCTCTGCTGGGCATCGCCCTCAATCTGGTGACGCTGAATTTCTGGGGCTTGAACTACCTTCTGCCCGCCATCGGGACGCTGCTGCTTCTGCTGGGCTTCCGGGCCCTGCGGCGGGAGAACCGTGGCTTTTCACTCTGCTGGTGCCTGGCTCTGCTCCAAGCAGCGGTCCGCTATGCTTGCCTGATCCTCAACGCCGCCGTCTGGCAGGCGGAGGTCTACCAGCTGCCCTGGATGCGGCCTCTCCCCTACGTCTTGGCCTTCGTGTCCTTCATCCAGGTGCTGGGCCTGCGGGCCGGGTTCCGCACGGCACGGCAAAAAGCGGGGCTGGTCCCCGCCTCCCCTGGCACCACCGCCTTGGCGGTGTGGTATCTGATTATGAGCGCCCTGGCTCTGATAAACTACACCGGCTTTCTGGGCTGGCTCCTCATCCTCGCCTATTTCATTATCCTCCGCACCCTCTGGAAGCTTCCTCGGCAGCTGGAGGAAGCGGGCTACGTCATCCAGCTGGCTCCTGTGCGGTTCTCCGATCTTGCTCTGGGCACAGGGATCACTGGCGTGCTGGCTGTGGGCATCGCCTGCTGTTATCTGTTTGCCAGCGGGTACCATATGGACTGGGCCACGATACCAGAGGACGAGCAGGCCGGACTGGAGGAGCTGCGGTATGAGCTTCTGAACCTGGGTTTCCCGGAGAATGTGCTAAACGACCTCACAGCGGAGGACCTGACTGCCTGCAAGGGCTCCCTCCGTATCGTTGTGGAGCAGGAAGATCATGCGGTCAATGAGGGCCGCGCGGTCACCTACCGTGAAGGAAATCATATTACGGAGGAGCGCATATATGACGTGAAAGAGCTGCGGATCACCGGTGTGGCGGTAGAACTCCCCGGGAAACGGGAGCGCTGGCGGATTATCCATCACTTCGAGTGGATCACCGACCCCGGCTTCCACGGCACAGAATCCCTGCAATTCTGGCCCGCTTACCACATCGAAGAGGGCTGGTCCAAAGGTGGCGAAGCGTCCGGCCGGGTGCTGTATGATCGGGATGGTATGACCTATACCGCGCCTTACCACTATCTGGGAGAACAACACTATCAGTCCACCAGCATATTCTGGGGCACCCAGCAGAATAACGACCTCTTCGCCGCCTTCTCATTCCCTTCCAAGGGCCAGCGGCAGAGGGGATATGTGGCCTACGACACAACGGAAAACGCCGATGGGTATATCATCGACAGTTGGATCAACTATACCCATCAAAGCTCATGGCTCCAGTACCCCGTCCGGACCGCCATGGAGAACCGTATGCGTGGTAGCTGGAACCTCTCCGGCATATTCAGCCTGGTCCAGACCGCTATCCAGTTCTATCCTAATGACCCGGAAATCTTTTCAGATAACGGATACGCGATTATTCAAGAATAATAAAATCCCGGGCGGTACATGTCTAGGCGTACCGCCGGGGGATCTTTTACATTTTAAAGCTGTCCTTTAGTCCTACGCTACGGTTGAACACCAGATGCCCGGGTCTGCTGTCCTTGCTGTCCAGGCAGAAGTAGCCCACTCGCATGAACTGGAAGCCCGCCGGGGCTACGGCTTCCGCCAGGCCGGCCTCCACCTTGCAGCCGGTAACGACTTCGAGGGAATTCGGATTTATGCAGTCTAGGAAGTTCTTGTCGGCGGCATCGGGGGATGGGTCGGAGAACAGATTGTCATACAGCCGGCACTCCGCGTCCACCGCCGTGGCGGCGTCCACCCAGTGAATGGTAGCACCCTTCACCTTCCGCCCGTCGGCGGGGTTTCCTCCCCGGCTGTCGGGGTCGTAGACGGCGTAAATCTCCACCACATTGCCGTTTTCATCCTTCCGACAGCCAGTGCATCTGATGAGGTACGCGCCCTTGAGGCGGCACTCTGGGCCGTCGGGGTACAGCCGCTTGTACTTGGGCACAGGCGTCTCCAGGAAGTCCTCCACCTCCACGTAGATTTCCCGGGAAAAGGTGATGGTCCGGGTGCCGTCCTCGGGACGGTTGGGATTGTTCTCCACCTCGAAGGTTTCGCTCTGTCCCTCGGGATAGTTGGTGATAACCAGCTTCACCGGGCGTATGACGGCCATCACCCGCCTGGCTGTCTCGTTCAGGTCCTCCCGCAGACAGTGCTCCAGAAAGGCGAACTCCACCGTACTGCTGGCCTTAGCCACGCCGATGCGATCGCAGAAATTCCGGATGGAAGCCGGGGTGTAGCCTCGCCGCCGCAGGCCACAGAGTGTAGGCATCCGAGGGTCGTCCCAGCGGTCGACTTTTCCCTCCTCCACCAGCTGACGGAGCTTCCTCTTGCTCATGACGGTATAGTTGATGCCCAGGCGGGCGAACTCGATCTGCCGGGGCTTGGAGGGCAGGTCGCAGCTTGCCACCACCCAGTCGTACAGGGGCCGGTGGGCCTCAAACTCCAAGGAGCAGAGGGAGTGGGTGATGCACTCCATGGCGTCCTCAATGGGGTGGGCAAAATCGTACATGGGATAGATGCACCACTTGTCCCCTTGGCGGTGGTGATGCATGTGGTTGATCCGGTAAATCACCGGGTCCCGCATGTTGAAATTGCCGCTGGTCAGATCGATCTTAGCCCGCAGGGTCATGGCCCCGTTGGGGAACTCTCCTGCCCGCATCCGACGAAACAGATCCAGGCTCTCCTCCACAGGACGGTCCCGGTAGGGACTGCGGGCGGGGGTGTTCACGTCGCCCCGGTACTCCTTGAACTCCTCTGGGGTCAGCTGGCAAACATATGCCAGCCCTTTTTTGATCAGCGACTCAGCACACTCGTACATTTTTTCAAAGTAGTCGGAGGCGTAGAAAAAACGGTCCCCCCAGTCAAAGCCCAGCCAGCGGATGTCCTCCTGGATGGCCTGGACGTACTCCACATCCTCCTTGGTTGGGTTCGTATCGTCCATGCGGAGATTGCACAATCCGCCGTACTTCTCGGCGGTCCCAAAGTCGATGCACAGGGCCTTGCAGTGGCCGATGTGCAGGTAGCCGTTGGGCTCTGGCGGGAACCGGGTGTGGACGGCCATGCCCTGGAACCGGCCACCCTCTGCGATGTCCACGTCGATAAACTGATGGATAAAATGCTTGCTTTCGGCCTCCTCGGTGATGGGGGTCATGTTTTCCTCGGCCATGTCGTCACGCTCCTTACTGTCGTGTGATAAGTTGCCCAAAAATAGACAAGTGTTATTATACAAAATACCGGTGCAAAAGGCAAGAGGGCAGAGGAAAATTTTTCCCCAAAGGTATTTCCAGGTGTTTTGAGAGAAAATATGATAGACATTTTCCTCAATTTTTGGTAAAATCTAAGCATCATATCACAAATTTCGAGGGGGATTCCATGATTAAGAAGAAAAAGTGTCCTGTATTAACCAGTTTTTTGCTTGTATCAACACTGTTGGAGCTGGCAGTCATTCTTTATCTGCTCCTTCCAATGGGGCATGAGCGGGCGGAGGCTTCCTTACCCGATAAGGCGGTGGAGCCAGCCGCAGTGGAACAGCTGGCCTTCCGACTACAGCCAGAAGATGCACAGCTGCTGAAGGAAGAAGAAGCTCCTGCGGCTGCCCCGGAAGACGCTCCGGAGAAGATAACAGTCAAGGAAAAGGAGAAACCGGCGGGCGAACCCTCCGCGTCAGAAATTTTGGCCCGGGCGCAGCTGGTGGCCCACGGCATGGGTTCTATCGGGGAGTTGATCACACCCAACTGCCTGGAGGGTTTTCTGGCTCAATATAAGGCGGGGATCCGCGTTTTCGAGGCGGATTTTCGCTTGACCCGGGACGGCAAGGTGGTCCTGCGCCACGACTGGTGGCATGCGGATTGGCAAAACGGCATTGACTGGACGCATATCCCCACCAGGGAAAAATTTATCTCTGAGCCCATATTGAGTCAGTATACGCCGCTCTCTTTCCGCGATCTTCTTCTGTTAATGGAAGTATACCCGGATATATGTATCATTACAGACACAAAATTCGACGAATCCGATATCTTTACATTGCAGTTCGACGCTATGCTGGCCGATGCCCGCGAACTGGGGCTCACCTATTTGTTTGACCGCATCGCGATTCAAGTATATAACGGCAATATGCGCACTGCCCTCAACAATCTATACCCCTTCCCTCACTACATATATACCTTGTATCAGGACTCCTTCAAGGGCACAAAGGATGCATTCCGGGAGAAGGTGGTCTACTGCGCAGAGCGGGGCATTGGGGGCATTACCATGGACGAGTATTGGTGGAACGCCTCCTTTGCTGCCATTGCGAAAGAATACGATGTGCAGGTTTACGTCCACACTGTCAATGATGCCGCAAAGGCCAAGGAGCTGTTGAACACCGGTGTCAGCGGAGTGTATAGCGATACGCTGACGCCCGGCGACCTCGAGTAGCATCCCCTATGTATTTGACCGGGAGGGCCTGATCCACAGGATCAGGCCCTCCCGGTCAGGTATCAGGAAAACACTGTGTACTGCCGTCTATACGATTCATTGTCCTTTTCGTTCAGCTCCCGCTCCACCTGGGCAAGCCGCCTCTCCAGTTCCTTGGTTTTATGTTCGCCCCTCTCAAGTCTGATCTGTCGCATCAGCTCTTCCCTATCTTTTTTCAGTTTCTCTTATAGTGTTTGGGCGGCAACCGGAAATCTCCGCCGACTACCGTCCGCGGCCAAATATCTCGGGCAGCAAATCCTCTGTCTCTGGGTACATAATAAATCCGGTTCCGATCCCCAGTTCCTGCCCCAGCTGCATCTTTCGCCGCAATGTATCGGCATCATCGTAAACTATAAATCTGCTATTTTCATTATCTATAAAGGTAAAATACTTTGCACATAGATCACCTGAATAAAACACTGACTGCCGCTTTTCCGCCAGCATTTCAGCCAAACGTTCCCTGGAAAGGGGTTCTCCCTCCCCCGATGGACAGGGCAGAGGAAAACTCATGCGAAGTCTCTGGAGGTCCAGAACAACTCGCTCTCTTCCGAATTGATGGATCCCCTCCTCCAACCGTTGGTGCAGATTTCCGCCGGATAAAGCAGTGCAGATCAAAACAGATGCCTGGGGAACCTGGCTGCCGTATGCTTCCGGAACAAACAGCACCTTTCCATTCCGAGACAACACCCGGCTCAGAACATCCAAAAAAGCGGTGCGGTCTGTTGCCGCCGGCTGCTCAAAATCGGCCAATACGCCGCCATATCCTCGATTACCGCATTCCCGCCATACATCCCTACAGAGGACCTGGATGTCCCGGACGGGTCCACAGTCGTGATCTCCCAGGACCATAAGACCTCCCCTGGTCCTGGCCAGCAGATCCCGGCGGTTTAGACGTCCATCCCGGCCCACCCGATAGGCCACATGGGCCAATCTGTTTGTGAAGCGGGCGGCCTCCGGCAGCTTGTCGGGTGTGACAGCCAAATAGAGTTGCACAGGTACATCCCCCCTTGTGAAATTCTAAGACTTGTGCTATACTCTCTCCATACTATGCGACCAAGGAGGGTTCTATGCCATATTCCCTTATCCCCGACCGGCTCTACCACCATTATTCGGATCTCACTCCTCGCCTGTTGAGGGAACTGGAGGTACGGCTGCTGCTGTGCGACTTGGACTACACCCTGGCTCCCCGCTCGGCGGACAGGCCGGACGGGGCGCTCCGCGCCTGGCTGGACGATTGCCGGAGAGCGGGCATCACTGTGATGATCCTCTCCAATAATCGCTCTGCCCATAGGGTGGAAACCTTTTGCAGCGAATTGGGTATTCGCTATGTAGGGCATGCCAGAAAACCCGGTACAAAGGGATTCCGGCATGCCATAGCCGAAGCGGGAGAGGATGCTGCGCACACAGCCATGCTGGGGGACAAGCTTCTCACAGACGTTTTGGGCGCAAAGCGCTCCGGTGTATTGGCGCTGATGGTGGAGCCGCTGGGCGGTCCTGCGGGGGCATGGAATCACGTTCTGCACCTCTTGCAGAGGCCCTTCAAATGGATCGCGAAAAGGAGATGCCAGAAGAAATGAGCAGATTTCAAAAAATTGCTGGAAAGCTGGAAGCATACGGTCTTGATGCCATGATGATTACCAGCGAGCCCAACCGCCTCTATGCCTCTCAGTTCCACTCTACCGCCGGAACGGCCATTGTTACCAAGAAAAAGAGCTATTTCTTCGCCGACAGCCGCTATATCGAGGCAGCTGGCAAGCAGATCGGCGACGCAGAGATCCGGCTTGTTACCAATGAGATCACCGCTGTCGATCTGACCAACGAAGTCATCAAATCATATGGCATACGGAAACTGGGCTTTGAGGAGAAATACGCCACCGTGGAGGAGTATGACCGCTGGAAGGAACAGCTGGCGGATGTGGAGTTGATTCCCGCCGCAGCACTGCTCTCAGAGCTGCGCAAATCAAAAGATCAGGAGGAAATCGACAACCTCATCGCCGCTCAGCGTATTGCGGAGAAAGCTTTGGTGGAGGTCATTGATTTCATCAAGCCCGGTGTCACAGAAAAGGAGATTTCCGCCTATCTTCAGTACAGAATGCTGTGTAACGGCGCAGAAAAAATGAGCTTTGAACCCATTGTAGTCAGCGGTATCAACAGCAGCATGCCCCACGGCGTCCCCTCCGACAAAAAAGTGGAGACAGGAGACTTTATTACCATGGACTTCGGCTGTGTCTATGGAGGTTACTGCTCCGACATGACCCGGACGGTGGCTTTGGGCTATGCCACCGAGGAGATGGAAAAAGTCTATTACACTGTATTGGAGGCACAGAAAGCGGGCATCGCCGCCACACGGGCCGGCGTAACCGGCAAGGCCGTCCACGAGGCTGCTGCCAAGGTCATCACCGATGCTGGATACGGCGAATACTTCGGCCACGGATTTGGTCACGGTGTAGGGGTGGAAATCCATGAGGAGCCACGGGCCGCCTTGATCAATGAGAATCCTCTGCCAGTAGGGGCGGTGATCTCCGCCGAGCCCGGCATCTATATCCCTGGGAGGTTTGGCGTCCGCATTGAGGATGTGGTAATTGTTCAGGAGGACGGCTGCATGGACATCATGGAGGCTCCGAAGGAACTGCTGGTCATCAAGTAAACATTACTGCCGTATAGGGCGGACGGAGGAGCCGAAAACAGCTCCTCCGTCCGTTTTTGTCATTGCGATTCCCGCACCGAAAACACCTGTGCTGCCACCTTAGCGGATTGAGTGGCATCCTTGACATAGAAGTCCGCACCGACCTGATCCGCGAACGCCTGTGTTACCACTGCGCCGCCTACCATGATCTTGCATGACGCTCCGGCTTCGCGGAGTGCGCAGATCGTCACGGCGATATTCTGCGCTGTGGCCGTCATAAGGGAGGAGAGCCCCACCAGAGCGGCCCTCGTCTCCAAAGCAGCCTCTACCACCCTCTCTGGAGGTACGTCTCTGCCCAAGTCAATGACCTGATAGCCGTAGTTTTCCAGCAGCATCTTGACGATGTTCTTCCCAATGTCATGCACGTCATCTTTTACGGTGGCCAACAGAATGGTTCCCTTTTCTCCCGCCCCTTTAGGTAATCTGGAGCGTACTGCGTCGAAGGCGATCTTCACCGCTCTGGCAGAGGACATCATCTGCGGCAAAAAAAGGCTCCCCTTCTCATATCGTTCTCCTACCTCGTCCAAGGCGGGAATAATGTGGTTGTCCACTACCTCCAGCGGCGATTTGATTTCCAACAGGGCATCTACCGCCTCCTTGACTCCGGACTGTTGCCCAGAAGTGACCAGCTGCCGCAGCACTGCTCCCGGCTCCTGGAACGAACACTCTGGCTGAGCAGTCCGTCCCAGAAATTGGGTGATGTATGCGCCGCAGCCGGGGTCGGCGCCACACAGAACCTTCGCCGCAGCCAAGGTCTCCCGAACACAGGCGGAGGCCGTATTGACAATAGGCACGTTTAATCCCGCCGCCATGCAGGCCGATAAGAAAGTGCTGTTGAGAACATCCCGCTCCGGCAAGCCGTAGCTGACATTGGAGATACCTAAAATCGTTTTGTAGCCCGCTGCCCGTACCAGACGTATTGCCTCTACAGCCACCAGTGCCTCCTCCTGATTGGCGGAAGCCGCCATGGCGAGACAATCGATAAATATGTCCTCCTGCCGTACCCCAGCCCGTTCCGCTTCCTGTGCCACCCGCAGAGCGGTGTCCCGACGAATTTCTGGATGACTGCTGATTCCCTGCTCGTCCATGGCAAGCACAATCAGCCCTGTGCCATATTTCACCGCCAAGGGCAGCATGGCCGCAAGACTGTTCTCCCGGCCATTGACAGAATTGAGAATAGGCCGCCCACGGCACACACGCAGCGCTCTCTCCATGGCGACGGGGTCTGAGCAGTCAATGACCAGTGGCAGGGGAGACAATCTCTGAATAGCCAGAACCAACTGCGGCAGCGCCTCTGTCTGGTTAATATCCGGCAATCCGGTATTTACCACCAAAAGGTCTGCACCCTCCGCCTCCTGAGCCGAGGCATCTCCAGCGGCAGCATCCCAATCCCCGGCATACAGTGCCCCCCTCATGGCAGGCCTGCCTGTAGGGTTAAGCCGCTCTCCCACTGTAGCAACGGACCGGACATCTACTATTATCGTCCCCTTCCAGCCGCATAGACGGCACAGCCCATCCGGTGTACGCCTAACCGCGTGCGTGCGATGATCCAATACCTGCCGCAGGGCGTGAATATGTTCCGGCGAGGTGCCGCAGCAGCCGCCCAGGATGGATGCACCGTCATCCAGGAATATCTCACCCCACTGTGCAAAGGCCTCCGGACCCACATCGTAGACTGTTTCCTCCCCCTCCAGCCGTGGCAAACCTGCATTTGGCTGAATCAGCACAGGCAGGTGGGTATTATCTAGAATCGTCCGCAGAATAGGACGCAGCTCTTCCGGCCCCATGGAGCAATTAATGCCGACCGCATCTGCTCCAAGGGCTGTCAGCGTCACAGCCGCTGCTGCCGGGTCCACACCCAGAAAAGTCCGCCCGTCCGCTCCGAAGGTCATGGATACAAATGTCGGCAGGCCTGTCTGTTCCTTTACTGCCAACAGGGCGGCCTTTGCCTCCAACAGATCGCTCATGGTTTCGATAAGCACCAGGTCAGCCCCGGCTTTCTCCCCTGCCGTTGCAATCTCGGTGAACTGGTTATAGGCCTCGCCAAAAGATATATCCCCAAAGGGCTCCAGCAGCACGCCCAGAGGCCCTATGTCCAGCGCAACGGCTCGCGCCTTCCCTGCCGCCCGTCTGGCGGCGGAAATTCCAGCGAAGATATAGGGGGTGGGATCACCTCCCAGCTTCCAACGGCTTGCGCCGAAGGTATTGGCGGTCAGTATATCCGCTCCCGCCTCCGCGTAAGCGGCGTGGACGGCCTCCACCGTTTCTGGATTGGTTATGTTCATCATCTCCGGCGGGGTGCCTGCTGGGAGCCCCGCTTTTTGGAGCATGGTACCCATTGCCCCGTCAAAGAGACGGCAAGTATGCATATCAATCATAAACGGTCCTTTCTTACATTAATTCTCAGTAAAAAAATTTCATTTTTTTGGCCGCAGAATGTGACTCGGCGGTGAAGCCGCCGAGAATGTTATCAATACTTTTCTTGCAGCAACCGTAGGCATAATGATGCGTAATGTTGTGATAAAAATTTTTATTAAGAAATAGTTTTTACTGCTGGCTACAGGAGGCAAACAAAAAACGTGCCAGAAGGCACGTTTTTCATTCAAGCCCTTGGATGAGCCTTTTGGTAGACGTCCTGCAGCTTCTGTTTAACCATATGGGAATATATCTGCGTA
The DNA here is from genome assembly GCA_910584045.1 of uncultured Oscillospiraceae bacterium. Classification (GTDB taxonomy): domain Bacteria; phylum Bacillota; class Clostridia; order Oscillospirales; family Oscillospiraceae; genus Pelethomonas. The sequence continues at coordinate 16,509 of CAJTYO010000025.1, forward strand.
GAGGATATGTCCGCATGGCCCAGCATCTCCTGGATAGAGCGCAGATCTGCTCCGTTCTCCAGGAGGTGGGCGGCAAAGGAGTGTCTCAAGGTGTGGGGTGTGATGTCCTTGTTAATCTGAGCTTTTTCCTGATAAAACTTTATGAGCTTCCAGAACCCCTGGCGGCTCATCCGCTCTCCGCTCATATTTACGAACAACGCCCTCTCCCCGTGGTGAATTACCAACTGGGGCCGCACATCCTTGATATAATCGCTCAGCGCTTTCACTGCAGCGGCGTACAGCGGAACGATCCGCTCCCTGCCCCGGCTGGTGCAGCGGATAAACGCTCCTGAAAGACTGACGTCCTCCACATTCAGACCGATCAGCTCGCTGACACGGATACCTGTGGCGTACAGCAGCTCCAGCATGGCGTGGTCCCGATAGCCCTTGGGGTCCACACACTGCGGCTGCTCCAGAAATTGCTCCACCTCTTTGCCTGTCAAAATCTGCGGCAATTTCCGCTCTGTTTTCACCTGCACGGCGTTTCTAGCCGGATTGCGGCGAATCAGTCCGCGATTTTGTAAATAGCTGTAGTAAGATTTCAAGGAGGCGGCACTGCGGGCCATGCTGGCATTGGATTTACCCTTTCCAGCCATATAGGACATGTAGCGTTCAATATGCTCTGTCTGCGCCTGCGGCAGCTCCAAGTCCTCCGTTTCCATCAGATATTTGGAAAACTGCGTCACATCTCGGACGTACGAGGTGATCGTATTTTGGGAGGCGTTTCGCTCCAGTTCAAGATAGCCGGCAAACGCCTTGATATGATCCGTCACAGCTTCCCCTCCCTTCCCAATCGATCAAATTAACCCTAGCGCTGCGCGGAACAGGAGCGGCGTCAACAGCCTCTCGCAGAACACGCCAGCCGCCAGGATGATGGCACACAACACAAACAACAAAAAATACCGGGTCCCATATAGGACTGGTGTTGACCGTTTTCCTCGTCCAAAGGACATAGAAAACAGTTCCATGGAGAGTGGCCATGCCGCTCCTGCCAACACAAGAAAGCATGGCAGTGTGAATACCAATCGCACTGCCAAAGCCCCCATGGCGAGCACGGTACCCATCCTGCCATAACATCGGACAAAGCAGGATACGGTGTACATAGTGAAAAAGCCAAAACCACCGGACAACACCGGGATCAAAACCACACCCACCCCGGAAAAACCAAACAAAAACAGCGCTAATCCATAGCCAAAATACAGTGTTATACAGCTGAGCATGGATGCCTCCGTACCACCCTCGCTGTAGAGACGGCAGTAGCCGTCCAAATACTCCTTCAGCGACGACCACGTCTCATCCCCGCAAGCCCCGGCGTACAGATGTCCCGCCAGCGCTCCCGCCAAAAAGGTTAGCGCCAGCAGGACCGAGCGCACAACGGACGCATCCCAGCTGCCCAGACGGATTGTCCGCAGAACCATTCGCCCACGCATCTCCCATCACCTCGCAACAGAGTATGCGCAGTGGACAAGTTTTAGAAGCGGGACGGGTGAAATCGGCACGGGAGAACCCATCTCCTGCGGAAAACGGTGTTGAAACGCTTAAAAATGACTGCTTTATAATATAAAGGAAATTTTCCTGTTTCGCAAGAGAAAATCGAGATATCTGTATGTTTTTGGCTGTTATGACAAAATATTATGTAAACAATTTTATGTAAACCAGCTTGATTCGTGTTCATTTTTTTATGTTTTATATTGATATAAGAACATCTAGTGTAGGTCGTACTTGAGATCACCCCACATCTAGGGCGGCAAGCTGATTACAATTTGTAATCAGCTTGCCGCCCCTCGTTTTCACAACCAACCAAATATTTTTTTACTTTTGGTCATTTTTACAACTTGACAGGCAGCCATCATTTCCGTCGTCTGTGTCGCCCCCCGTTTCTTCCCCTCTTTCCTTTTGGAAGATTGTATCCCACCAGGGCCGCCAGCAATCCTCCTGCCGCCATAGAGAGACCCAGACCGGTCAGACCATTCTCAATACTTACTGCGTCCGTGGTAAGCAGAGCGGCGGCCAAGGTCAGAGACAAGAAAACCACTACCACTACAGGCACTGAAAGCATAGACGTCCCCTTTCCTTTCAGAACACTGTAGCCGCAGCCTAAAAAGGAGGCCAGAGCCGCTGTGACACATACCAGCGGGTAGATCTGGTCCAGGCTTAGTATCCCCTGGTCCACCAAAAGTGCGCACAGCATCTGAAGCAGGACATAAGAGAGCAGAGAAATTCCCCCGCCGACCGCACAATTTTTCGCCATCCCCTCCGGCAGGGACATAACAACCTTAGACATAACAGAACCTCCCGGCAATTCTACTGATAAACCAGTATATTGACCGGAAGGTTCTATTATTCGATTGGACAGGGTCTATTATTTCTCCTCGCCGCTGCTCGCCTCAATCTGAGCGGGTTCCTCGTCAGACTTACTTTTCTTCCCCTTTTTCGTGTCTACAGGGGAATTGCTGTTGTTGGTAGACACTGCCCACTTGGTCAGCTCCATGCGCACACGATCATCACTGGTCTCAATAATGATGTTGTCATCCGATACCTGTACGATCTTTCCAACGATACCGCCTATAGTAGTGATCTGGTCGCCTTTTTTAAGGCTGTTGCGCATCTCTTCCGCCTGCTTTTTCCGCTTGTTCTCCGGACGGATCATCAGGAAGTACATCAGCGCAACCATGACAACCAGCGGGATCAGCAGAGACCCCATGCTGCCTGCTCCGGCCTCAATGGCGTAAAATAATGGCATGTTTATTTTTCTCCTTACTCATTCGATTTTTCTTATTGAGAGAAAGTGCTTTTGTCATTATAGCGGATTTACCAGCGTTTGGCAAGTCCAAAATTTTGGTACCCTATGCGCGGCTGCATCGTTGTTCAAGTCCATTCTCAGCAAAAATAGAATATCACACGCTGAATAGGGTTCTCTCATCATTCCTTCTTATCACCGAGATACGCTGTCAGAAACCGCACCAGTCCACGAACAACATACGCTATATTTCCCTCCTCCAGCACTGTATCCCGTTTGGTCCGCAGCCGAGGAATATAGTACCCCAGTCCTGCCAGATAACGGCAAGCGCAAATATCCACCCGAAATTTAAACTTCCTGCCGTCCGACGGGTAGTACTGCAGTCCCTTGACCAGCAACTTTGGCCGCAGCTCTTCCCCCTCTGGAAACGCCGCATCCAACGCCTCCGTCAGAGCGCCGTCCCACCTGCTATATTTGGAAGGTATGAGCAGCAGATTCTCTCCATCTCCCACGCAGTCCAGGTTAACAAACAGCCTCTTAGATGCCTGCTCCACGTGCCTCTTCTTGAAGGCCGAGGCCCCCAGCAGCGTCCTCTCATTGTTATCCAGAAACACCATGCACACCCGTCTGTCGTACCCCGCCTCCTTGGCTGCCGCCAGCAGAGCCAGTACGCCGGAGGAATTTCCGTTGGCGTTTTCCTGATTGGCCGGTCCATAGGCCGCCAGCCACAACCCAGCCACCGCCAGCGCCAGAAACAGCGGCAACATCAGCTTCGGCTGGTTTAAAGGAAAGCTGACTGCCAGTGACAACAGAAAGGCCATCGCTACCAGCCCCAACGCAGAGGCCAAGTGGTAGCATATATGGGCCAGCACATTTGTGGGCGAGACAAAATTGGGGAGCAGCATCCTGGATCCGGTATCGTAGTGGGCGCAGAGGAATACCTCCGCCCGCTCCGGGTCCCCGGCCACGACGTTGACGCTGCCATTGAACCTCCCATAGCTCTCCTCCTCCGCCTTCCACCCCGCCCTCTTCAGCTCTCGCAGCAGCCACTGGCGAAATTCCCTCTTCTGTACAGCGGTCCGCCGCACAGGATGGAGCGTCAGCATATATTTTTTTAAGCTCTCAATCATATGTTCCCTTCTCCGCTACAGGTTCTTTTTGAAGCACTCTGCCGCATCCAGCAACTCCTCCGCCCCTGCCAGCTGCGCCGCCGTGGGTTCTCCACCGCCGGTCAGACGGGCCAGCTCTTTTTTCCGCTGTTCCCGATCCAGCCGGAGAACCCTCGTATAGGTGCGCCCTCTGCTCTCTCCCTTCTCCACCGAGAAGTGTGTGTCTGCCATGGCCGTCAGCTGGGGCAGATGGGTGACGCACAGCACCTGCTTGCGCTGGCTGACTTGGGCAAGTTTCTCGGCAACCTTCTGGGCGGCCCGGCCGCTGACGCCTGTGTCCACCTCGTCAAAGACCAGCGTGCCGATCAGCTCATTCTCCGCCAGCACATTTTTCAGGGCCAGCATAATCCTGGCCAGCTCGCCACCGGAGGCCACCTTGCTGATGGGCCGCAGCTCCTCCCCCACGTTGGCAGACATAAGAAACCGTACCACATCCCCACCCCCCGCGTCCAGCTCTTTCTCCTCAAAGCAGATAGAGAAACGCACCCGGGGCATATCCAGCTGCCGCAGCTCCTCCAGTATTCTTGCCTCCAGGTCCTTGGCCGCCTCCTTTCGGGCCTCGGACAGCACACCAGCGGCCTTTATCGCCTGTCTGCGCTCCTTATCCAGCTGCTTTTCCAGCCGCATAGCGGTGTCGGATGCAAAGGTGATCTGGTCCAGCTCCTCCTTCCGCTGCTCCAGGTAGGCGAGCATATCCTCCACTGTGGGGCCATACTTCTTCTTTAGACGATACAGCAGATCCGCCCGACCTTCCAGCTCATCCAACTCCTGGGGACTGAAATCGAAAGCGTCCTGCATATCCCGCAGGGTCTCAGCCACGTCATATGCTTCGGAGTACAACCCCTCCATCCGTTCGTGAAGCTGGGTGAACTGCTCGTCCAGCCCCTTCGCACCAGCCACGGCCCCTGCCGCCTCCCGCAGCTGGGCCACCGCGCCGCCCCCTTCGTCGCCGCCAGTGAGATTCCAGACAGCTCCCTGAATGGCAGACATAAACTTCTCACTGTTGCGCAGCAGATTCCGCCGCTGGTTCAGAGCCTCCTCCTCCCCCGACTGCAGCTGAGCCCGCTCCAGCTCCTCGATCTGGAAACGAAGGCTGTCCAGCCGCCTCTCCTTCTCTGCCTCATCCATTTGCAGGGCCTTCAGCTTCCTCCTCGTGGCCTCCATAGCCTCGTAGCACGCGCCGTAGGCCGACAGCTCCCCATCCATCCGACCGTAGCTGTCCAGATACACGCCGTGTAGCTCCTCATCCAGGAGCTGCTGGCCGTCATGCTGGCCGTGGATGTTCAGCAGCGCCCCGCCGATTCGCCGCAGCTGGGCCACAGTGACGGGCCTGCCGCCCACACGGCAAGCGTTCTTGCCGTCGAGGGATATCTCCCGCTGGAGCAGCAACTCCCCGTCCTCCACCTCAGCGCCGCACTCCTCCAGCACCGGCAGGGATGGTACGCCGGTGAACACGGCGCTGACAAATGCCTTTGTCGCGCCGGTGCGGATGAGGTCACGGCTGGTCCTTTGCCCCAGCACCGCGCCCATGGCGTCGATGACGATGCTCTTTCCCGCACCAGTCTCGCCTGTCAGGGCGTTGAATCCCCCGTCAAATGCGATGTCCGCCTCCTCGATTACGGCGATATTTTCAATGTGCAGCAGTTGTAACATGTCTCACCCCACTATCTTCATCGGAGCATCTCATGGATCTCCTGGCAGAACCCCCGGGCGGCCTCTATATCCCGCATGACCAGAAGCGCCGTGTCATCCCCGGCCAGGCTGCCCACCATATCGGATATGCTCATGCCGTCCAGCGCGGCCGCTGCCGCATTGGCCAGACCCGCCATGGTTTTGATCACAATGATGTTCTGGGCGTAATCAACGCTGACGATGCTATCCCGAAAGATACTCCGCAACTTATCCTCCACATTCAGCCGGCTCTGCTGTCCGGCCGATGCTGTATACCGGTACTTTCCCTGCCCTATGGGCTCCTTGATCAGCCGCAGCTGCTTGATATCCCGGGAAATCGTCGCCTGTGTACACTTCACCCCCTGCTCCAGGAGTCGCTGCAGCAGCAGCTCCTGCGTATCGATCGCCTCCCGTCCCACGATCTCCAGAATTCTTTTTTGCCGATCATTTTTCATGGCCGATGCCTCCCGTCATTTTTGTCCGCAAAATCTCGTAGATGCTCTTATCCGTCAGCCGCAGCAGCTCTGTCTCATACCGGGACCGGCTGATCCGCACCCGGTCCCCTTGCCGCAGGGCAAAGGCCTTTCCACCATCCACCGACAGATAAACCTGCTTCCGGTTCAGCTCTGCCGGAGCCACCGTCACCGTCCCAGCAGCGGACAGGACGAAGGATTTCGAGAAGACAGAGTGGGAGCAGATAGGGCTGATGACAAAATTCTGGGCCGTGGGCTCCACAATGGGCCCCCCTGCCGAGAGAGAGTAGCCCGTGGATCCCGTAGGTGTGGCCACCACAACGCCGTCCCCGGAGAAAATGCCCAGCTGGTCTTCTCCCCGGGTCACCTGTAGGCGTACCACCCGGGCCATGGCCCCCTTGGTTATAACCGCATCGTTGAGGGCGCCGCTGGTATATACTGTTCGCCCATCCCGCCAGACTGACACGTCCAGCATCATCCGACGCTCCCGCCGGTACTGTCCGGCGGCCAGATTTTTCAGCAGATCCAGCTCCCCCAACTCCAAATCGGACATAAAACCCAGGCTGCCCAGATTTACACCCAGCACTGGTACTCCCCGCATAGAGGCTGCCCGAGCTAAGTGCAGAATTGTTCCGTCTCCGCCAAAGGCCACTACCAGATCGCTCCCCCGCAGCTCCTGCTGTAGGGGCCGGAGGGGTACTCCGAACTGCGCCTCGCCCCCCTCCGGCTTGAAGGGCAAGCAGTACAACGTGGTCAACCCCGCATTTTTCAAAATCGTCTCTGCCGCTTTCGCCGCGGCCAGCCCCTTGTCCCGGTAGGGATTGGGGCATAAGATCACTCGCTTCATCGTGACCTCCTCCGTAATGGCTTTTCGCGGTGTCACCGCAACGCATCACTGAATGCCTTCAGGTTCTGCTTTTTTTCCACGGACAGGCTGTTGAACTCTGTATGAGAAACTGCGCCCTCCAGGGCGTACAGATGCACCAAGCAAACCTGAGGATATTGCTTCTTGAGCCGTGCAAAGGCCTGCTCAGGGCCTGCGGCCAGCAGCTCTTCCGCCGAATATATCCCTACAGATTTCAATTTTTTTGCCATTTCTATGCCAATATTCATCATGGACGTCAACTCCGCCATACTTACTCCTTCTTCTCCAGCTCGGCGTGGGATGCCTCTACCAGCGTGGCCAGGTCAAATGTCCTCTCCTCCCATGCCGCCTTCCGCAACCAGCCAAGGTACTCGATATTTCCCTCCGGTCCGCGCACCGGAGACCAGTTCAAATCAAGTACTGTAAAGCTATTTTCCTTTGCATAGAAAAGGAATCGTTCCAGCACCTCCCGGTGGACGGCGGGGTCCCGAACCACGCCCTTTTTACCCACCTTTTCCTTCCCAGCCTCGAATTGAGGCTTTACCAGGCAAACTGCCTCGCCCCCCTCCTTCAATACATTTGCAACAGCAGGGAGGATCAGCTTTAAAGAGATGAAGCTCACATCCACGCTTGAAAAATCCGGCTCCTCGGGGATGATCGTATGGTCCAGATACCGAGCATTGGTCCGCTCCAGGCACACCACCCGCTGGTCGCTGCGCAGGCTCCAGGCCAGCTGCCCGTAGCCAACATCCACGGCATAGACCTTTGCTGCACCGTTCTGGAGCATGCAGTCCGTAAACCCACCCGTGGACGCGCCCACGTCCATACAGATTTTACCCGCCAGTGCAATGGGCCAAACCGCCATTGCCTTCTCCAGCTTTAAACCGCCCCGGCTCACATAACGCAAGGTATTCCCCTTTATTTCAATAGAGGCATCCTCCGCCACGGCGGTCCCCGGTTTGTCAACCCGCTGGCCGTTTACAAACACAAGTCCGCTCATAATGGTCCCCTGGGCCCTCTGGCGGCTCTCCTGGAGGCCCTTCTCCGTCAGGAGAACGTCCAGACGTATTTTCCTGCCCATCGTCCACCTCTCTATTCTACCTGCGCCATCCGCCACTGCTCCAGTGGCTTTCTGCTGGGTGGTGAAATATTTTCTGGCAGACCGTCCGCATCAAAAAAGCGGAGCTCGTCCACTTCTCCCTTCTGGGCTTTCAGTTTCCCGACATAATCCCGACAGATATAGACCACGTCCACGTTGTACACCTCGTCCCCGTTTGGGTAAATGTAGTGCATATCCTCCCCGGAAAATACACCGAAAAGCTCCAGTTGGCGGGCCGTCAGACCCGTCTCCTCCAGCAGTTCCCGACGGGCCGTCGCCTCGATCTCCTCGCCCAGCTCCATGGAGCCGCCGGCATAGTCCCAGCCGCCGTTGTCGCTGCGCCGCTGTAATAGGACGCGCCCGGCACCGTCCACAACGATTATGCCGGCCCCCACCTGCAGCAGCGGACGGTGGCCCACCGCCCTACGCAGATCCATGATATAATCCGCCATATCAGTCCGTCCCTTCCGCCAGCTTGACTGCCAGCTCCAGCGCCAGAAGCGCGGCTTTGTCCTTCCCGGCGATGTTTGCATCCTGACTGAGACCCCAGACCTCCCAGTCTCCGCCGTCCAGGCAGTCCGATCCATGGAAAAACTGGAATACGTCTTTTCCCCGGAACTGCGCCAGCGCGGCCACAGCCGCACACTCCATGTCCACGCATACACACCCGGCCGCTTTCCGTCGGGCCATTTTCTCCGCCGTTTCCCGGTAAAAGGCATCTGTAGTCCAGGCCTTACCTTGTGTGTACGTGCATTGATGGCTGTTTAAAATCTCAATAAATTCTTCCCTGTACTTGGGGTTTACCTCTATCTCATCCGACGGCGGTGCGTAGTGGAAGCTGGTCCCCTCGTCCCGCAGTGCAGCTGTTGGAATGATGACATCGCAATCCCTGGCAGCCTTGTTCAGCACCCCGCAGGTCCCGAACAGCACCAGCTTCTTCACCCCGACGGCAAACAGCTCCTCCAGAGCCCCAACACATCCCGCTGCACCCACATAGGCTTCGAACAGGACAATCTCCGTATCCTTATACCTGGTCTGGTAGACTGGGGTTTTTAAATTTGCCTTCTTAATCTGTGTGATCTCCTCACCGCCCAGCCGTGCCAGCATCCGCTCGAATGTGCTTCGCTCAAAGCAGGACACTGCCACCCTGGGGCAATCCGGTATTGGTCTGATAAGTCCCCACGGGTTGATGACCGCCGATGAGTTGGGGTCAAATTCTCGTAATAACATTTGTCTCTCCTTACACATCCCTATAAAACAGGATGTCAGCCTTACCACCCTGCTTTGTGCCTGCATAGACCTCCCTGTCCGGTCCGCCAACACAGACCCCGACTTTTAGGTAGACCGGCAAGCCCCCAGAAATACATTGTCCTCTCTCGGGGCGTTAAAAATTTTGCCTCATTCTCCATTTCCTGTTCCCATAAGTCAGCTCCATCCCGTCAGACAGATTGGAATGGTTCGTTTGAAATGTTTATATCAACCCTGTGGTCCTCATCAATTACTCTGATTTCAAACCCAGTGTCCCCCTCCTCCATTCTCGTTCCCGAAGCAATACGGGCATACATCCCGGCAGGCGTGGCAGGCAATGCACCACACCTGTTTCTCCGGGTCATCACCGAAGGCGTGGTCCCAGCATGCCTGCTGGACCAGTTCCTCACCGTCTAAAGCGTGGGCCGGGCAGACCTTCACACACTTGCCGCACCCGTCGCAGACTGGCTCCAGCAGCGGGTCTGCCTCCAGCTCCGCGCCGCACAGCACGCACCCCAGCCATACCATGCTGCCCAGCTCTGGGGTAATGAGCAAGGAGTGCCGCCCGATGGTCCCCAGTCCCGCCGCTTGGGCAGCGTGCTTCTGGGAGACGATGGACCGCCATCGACCAGTTTTCCCATCCCACTGGCTCTCATTGGTGGGGATGGGAATGCAGGCCACGCCCTGTTTCTCCGTTTCAATACAGAAATCCAGCGCGATGGCATCCAGCTTTGCCGTGATAGAGTTGCGAACCCGGGTATACACCACATCATTCCCGCAGGCAGCCGCCGCAGGAAACCGGCAGGCAAAGGAGATCACCGACCGGCATTCCGGCCACACGTCCAGCGGATGATACCCCTCCGGTGCGCCCGCGAACCGCTCCAGTCCCGCCACACCGCACAGCTCTGCGCCCAGAGTGCGCAGGATCCTCTTTACTTCCCGGTTTGTCATCTCCCTTTCCTCCCTTTACCGCAGTTCCGTTGTTAAGTAGAGCACCAGATCTCGTCATTACGGCAGTCCCCCTAGGGCGGGCATATCTCATCCCGATACCACAAACCGCTCTGCCACCTGGTCCTGCAGGCGCGTCCGATGCTTCTCCATCGTATCGCCGCCCCAGCCCTGGGCAAGCTCTCCGGCGGCAATGTCCTCTTCGTACGCCTCTATCATGGTGCGGATTATCAATTCCCCGTCAATAAATCATGGCATCTCCTGCACTTGTCCCGCTACGCTCCTTGCATCCAGAGCCAGCAGCTTCCGCAGCTGGCTCACCGTTCCCTGGGGGGCGAAAGCATGTTTCAGATTCTGCAACACAACCGCTTTCGGTGCAATCCCGGCCTTCGCCAACGCCGCAGCCAGCTGCTGCCCGACGGACCCGTTCTCGTTGCAGTCCTCCAACACCAGCAGCCGCCCGGTACGCCGGACGGACTCTGCCACCACCCCCACGTCCAGTGGTGCTATCCGATGGAGCTTGATTGCTTCCGCACTGACGCTTTGTTCCGCCAACAGCTCCGCCGCCGCAAGAATTTCGTCCATCAGCGTCCCATAGGACACCAGCGTCACATCCTTCCCTTGCCGCAGCACAGATGCGGCCTCCCCGGTCCATGCCGGGTACCGTCGCCCTTCTCCGCCCCTGGGATAGCGGACCGCCACCGGCCCTGCCATATCGATGGCGGCCCGCAGCATGGCTTTCAGCTCCTCGAAGCAGGCCGGGCAAAGCACCGTCATACCGGGGATCTGGGTCAGATAACCCACATCCTGACATCCATGGTGAGTGGGACCATCGGAGCCCACCAGCCCCGCCCTGTCTACTGCCAACACCACATGGAGTCCTTGGAGAGCCACGTCGTGGAGCAGCATATCAAACCCCCGCTGCAAAAAGGTGGAGTACACAGCGAAGACGGGAACCATTCCCTGCTTTGCCATGCCCGCCGCCATAGCTACAGCGTGGCCCTCGGCGATGCCAACGTCAAAAAAACGCTTAGGCCAAGCAGAGGCGAACTCCTGTAACCCCGTTCCCTCCGCCATGGCGGCGGTGATGGCACACAGGCGCCGGTCCTTCCCCGCTAGCTCCACCAGCTCGTGACCAAGGATATAGGAGAAATCTACCTTCCGCTCCAGCCCTGGCCCCACCGCTGGATCGAAGGGCGACACCCCGTGGCTACGCTCCGGCTGCTGCTCAGCGGGGGCATAACCCTTTCCTTTCACTGTGCGCACATGGAGCAGCACCGGACATCCCATCTCCCGAGCCCATGCCAATGTGGTACACAGCTGCTCCACGCTATGCCCGTTCACTGGCCCCAGGTAGGTGAAACCCATATCCTCAAACATGGAGCAGGGGTATATAGCCCGTTTAAGTCCGCTCTTAATGCGGTGGTTCAGCTGATAGAGCGGCCGCCCCCCCGGTAGGTGCTCCAGCACAGCCCGATAGCCTTTCTTGAACCGATAGTACCCGGGCCGCAGGCGCAGACGGCTGAGGTGAGCGGCCACGCCGCCCACGTTTGGGTCGATAGACATACCGTTGTCGTTTAGGATCACCACCATGGGCTCCCCTGAGGCACCCGCATCATTGAGTCCCTCATAGGCCAGACCGCCAGTGAGGGCCCCGTCGCCGATGAGGGCTGCCACAGCATAGCTCTCTCCCAACAGTGTCCGAGCCCGGGCCATGCCCAGAGCCACAGAGACGGAGTTGGACGCGTGGCCCGCCACAAAAGCATCGTGGACGCTCTCCGATGGCTTGGGAAACCCGGCCAGACCATCCAGCTGCCGCAGGACGTCGAACAGCTCCCGCCGCCCGGTGAGGGCCTTATGGACGTAGCACTGGTGCCCCACATCGAAGACCAGGCGGTCCTGGGCCGTATCGTAGACGCGGTGCAGCGCCACTGTCAGCTCCACCGCCCCCAGGTTGGAGGCCAAGTGCCCGCCGGTGCGAGCCACGCTCTCCACCAGAAAGGTGCGCAGTTCTTTACACAGAGTCTCCAGATCCTCCGCCGCCAGGGACTTGACATCCGCCGGTGAGGAAATTTTCTCTAAAATCAAGACAGATTCACCTCTTCTTGCGGCTGAATAGATGCAGGATCCTACCCACCAGCTGGAGCACCGCCGTGCTCTTGGCAATGGCAAAGCTCTTGCCAAGGGCCTTACCCCCGATGGTCAGTCCGGAGGTCAGGGCCGTCACCGCCAGGGAGATTACCATGGCCGGCAGGAAACCCACGGCTGCCTGCATCTGCACCACGATCACCGCACCGGTGGAGCCGGAGATGATGCCACATATATCTCCCACCACATCGTTGCAAAAGCTGGAAACCTTGTCGGCCTTTCGAATGAGATTCAGCGCCTCCCGAGCCCCAGGCGTTTTCCTGGCGGCCATGGAGTGAAAGGGCTTTTCATCCGCCGCCGTCACTGATACGCCGATAATGTCAAATACAATGCCCAACAGGATAAAAGCCAACAGCACTGCGAAGGCCACAGCCAGCCCTGCCCCATCCAGCGCCTGGTCGGAGGCAAAGCTCAGCGCCGCCGACAGCGTCACGGCAATGAAAAATACCTGCACCGCCCAGCGGCCCGTCGACTTCTCCTGCTTTCCTTTTTTCTTTGTTTTCTTTCTGCCGTCCTTATTTTCGCCTGCGTCCAAAGAAAATTCTCCTCACTTTCACTTTAAATCTATGATGTACTCAGCTCTGTTCGCTGATATACAGCGCCGCCCGGTTCTGGATCAGCGCCGCCGTCTCGTCGATGGTCTTGTCTCCAGCGAAGCAGGCTCCGGCAATCTCCATGATGATCTGTCCCAGACTGTCATCCCAGCGGTACACGCTGTCCACGGCCTCGTACAGCGCCATGATCTGGTCGTACTCCGCCTGGGTGGTTTTGCGGTAGGCGTGGAACTTGCCGCTGCTGTCCGAATAGCCGTACCGCGTCCTGCCTGGTCCTTTGCCATTCCTGTCCTCCCAGGCCATCTCTTCGAAGGCCTCCCTATTAAGGGGGAAACGATGGACAAAGAGGCTGGAGGAGGACGGCCGCTGGGGTAAGAGCATAGTGCGCAGGAAGGCCCAGACCCCCTCCTTGTGCCTTCCGGCGCTGGTCATGGCCAGGCCGCCGTCGAGTACGAAGCCGCTCCCCACCTCGCCCCACGGGTTGGGAAGTCCTACAAAGACCATCTCTCCCCGTAAATTCCCCCCAAGCTTCTGGATGTCCCAGAAGCTGCCAAGGTACTGGCTCATAAGCATCAGCTCCCGGTCGCGAAGCATCACGTCCCGCTCGCTGTAACCCACGCTCTCCTCGGGGAATTTGCTGCAGAATGTCAGAATCTCCCGGAATTCTTTGCTGTCAAAGCTGCATGTCCCTTTCTCCCAGTCCACAAACCGATCCCAGAACATCTGTATCATATCCAACATCATCTGGTCCCTGCTCTGAGGCGCCGGGAGGCAGCCCTCTGGCATGTTCTCCAGAGCCTCCCACATGTCCTCCAGCGTCCAGGCCATTCGATCGCCCACAGCGCTCCTCGCACCCATCACTGTGGAGAAGGAAAAACCGTCAGAAAGCTCATAGAGCCTGCCGTCGATGGACTCCGCTTCCAGGACCCGGAGCATCAGGTCCTCCCGGTCGATGTCCCGGTCCAGGTCGATCCAGGGCCACAGATCCTCCAGAATGCCGGAGGCGGCCCAGCCATACAGCGACATCCCAGACATATCCAGGATGTCCGGAACCTTCCCCGCCCCCACCTCCGTAGCCAGACGGTTCAGCCCATCCTGCCAGCTCTCTCCGGCGCTGAAATCCACATACTCCCGGACCTCGATACGGTAGTCCGGGTTCGTGCGGTTGAACGAGCGAACGGCATCCTCCATACTGGTCAACAGCTGGGCCGTACCCAAGGTCAGGACTGTCTTCTCCGGCGGATCATCCGTGGGCGTCAGCACCGCCAGCTCCACCGGCTCATCCGGGTTCCACGCACCGCCTCCTTGGACAATCACCAGCCGCCCATCTGGCAAGAACTGGGACACCGCCCGGTCCCCGCCGGCGGACAGCCCCGTGTTGACCCAGCTGAGGAGGGGCAGATTCTCCTCCTCCCCGTCCTCCCCCGGCTCTCCGGGCTCCTGCCAGGCCAACAGGTCGCCGCCCACGTTGTAGTAGAACAGGGTCGTATCGTCGCCGCCGTAGACGGTGGACCACTCAGGCAGCGTCCAGCTCTCCTCCCAGGCGTCCCCCCTCGCCGAAACTGCGGACAGGACTGTCTGGTAGCTCCCGCCCTCCCGATACGATCCCCATACGGCCAGCCGCCCGTCTCCTAAGCGCACCACGCCCTGCCAACTCTGGTCCCGCCCCTCCTGGGCTACCCGGCCAAGCACTTTGCCGGTCTGGTCCATGGTCACCAGCGCCTCTTTTCCAGAGCGGCTCCAGAAGGTAACATCTCCTCCGACGCTGATGTACGCCGTGTCGATGTAGTCCATCCCCAGCCGCTCCTCCAGCTCCTGTCGGGACCACTCCTGCCGGGACAGCTCGTTTCCCTCGCCATCCAGTTGGCGCAGGGCATATTGGCTCTCGCTGCCGATATAGTACTCTCCCCGCACCCCGGCGGACATATCGTAGGGATCGAAGTCCTCCGGGAAATTATAATCCCAGCGTCCTATGCGCTCCAGCAGCCACAGGGTGTTCTCCTTCCCGGCGGCAACAGATATCCCCTCGGTGGAGTAAATGACGTTCCGGTCCCCACTGGAGCTCACGCCGATGGGCAGCAACTCAATCTCTCCGCCCTCCAGGGGGATGCGCAGCAGTCGAATCTCTCTGTCCTGATAGTCCTCATTGGTGATCACGCAGCCGGTCAGATACACATAGTCCCCCACCACGCAGCCACCCTGGATTTCATTCATATCTATGTCCAGCCCCCGAAACACAGGGATGTACCGGACACCGCCATAGCGATCAGGCTCCAGTTCCGCTTCCGCGGTTTTCCCGCAGGCTGTCAGACTTAGGATCAAGACCAGCAGCACGGGCATCCATCCGCTTCTCTTCCACATATTCGTCCTCCCTTTCCTCCACATATCCAGCTTCGCCCCTTTCTTCCCACAGGCCGTCACCCCCAGGAGAAGACTCAGCACAAACATCCATGACAGGCCTTTTTTCATATCCCTTTCCCTCCTCTTAGGCACAAAAAGCGCCGCCCAGCCCAGCGGGCGGGACGGCGCACATTCCGCTGTCACGAAAAACGCTAAACGCCGGCAGCAGGTGAGGTAAATCTTACGGCTTAGGTACGGGCTGGATTTCCCCGGGGCGCACCCCTCGTTGCCGATCGGGCGGTTTCCCTTTCAGCGTCCCAGCGCGGCGTTGCCCACCGCGCTGCCCGACTGCCACTTAGTCCGCACTGCAATCCCTCATCTGCCCAGTGACGACAGCCTAGGTGTTTTCCACCGCAGTCAAACCGCTTCTTAGCCTCTTTTGCAGACATGGTTTCAAGGAGCAATCCCAATCTCTCCCTGGCCGGGGAAAAACCGGGTAGCTCTCCTATCCGCCATGCCCACGCAAGGCAGGCTACATCTGCACACAGCGTTCACGGCTCTCAGACCGGGTAGCACCGCAATACAGGTTTCTACACCTGAGCCGTACACGGGTCGCGTTACCGCAAAGGGAGTACGCCCGAGCACGAGAGCAGGTCTCCACGACCGCAGGGTCGGCTTCCCCATGCCATTGGGGAACGCCCTACGACCGCAAGCGCGGGGAGTCCGCGCTTCCCGCCCAGCACCCACCCCAAACTGGGCGTTTGCAGCAGGCACCAGGGGTTTCACAGCTATGCCCTTTAAAGGATTTTTAGGCCCTTCTTCGGAAGCGGCAGATCTGACTAGGATACTGCACCGTCGTTTAGCATATCCAGTATAGCATACTCCCCGTGAATATTCAAGAGACTATACAGATTTTTCTATATATTTACAAACTATTCACGATTGGACAGCCTCCGGCGGAGAATTGTTAGAAAATATGCGTCTAGCGATATAGCAGCAGACTGAACCAACTGACCAGGTTTCCGCCAGGCTGGTAGTCAAAGCCCAAACGCTCCGCTGTGTCTAAAATCAGAATCCCGTGGCTCTCCACACAGGGGAACATCTGCTCCGGCCGACGGCAAGGAGCCGACGGATAGGTACACACCTCGCAGATGGCGCAGGACTCTGTGCTCAGAGGATAGGTCTCTGCCCCCTGGGCTCGCAGCAGAGCACTGACCTGCCGGGTGACCTCCTCATGGGGACCCCGGGCGGCCAGAGTTCCCTCCACATCTGCCAGGTCCTCCACCTCGGTCATGGTGGCAATCAGCAGCGCGTGCGGGTAGCTCAGACAGCGCTCCCGACATTCCTCCACTGTCCCCACCGCCGGCGGGCAGGCCCAGGATGCACCGTAGCGTGGACAGTCTGTCTCGCAGACAAGCTGGACCTTGGGAGTGAAGGTCAGCTCCTCCGTCTTAAAAAATGCGTATTGTACGATGGGCAGCCGCCCCAGCTGCGCCTCCAGTTTTTCACGGTCCATATGTCTCTCCTTTCACCGTCTTCAAGTGCAAGTATAACACGTTTCACATCGGGAGAGAAGAAAAAAATCGGGAGCAGGTGAGATTTTTCTTGCCAACAGGCGGGCGGTTGGTGTAAAATAAAACATGTTCATTCTGAAAGGTGAGGTGAATCCTATGGAGAAGGAGAAAAGCAAGCAAAAAATGCTCCTGGCGGTGGTCCAGGGCGACGACTATCCGGACACGGTGGACGATCTCAACCGCAACGGCTTTTTTGCCACAGTACTCAGCTCCACCGGCGGCTTCCTAAAAAAACGGAGCGTCACGCTGATGATCGGCGTGGAGGAGCACCGGGTGCAGGCCGCGCTGGATGTTCTCAAGCAGTGCGCTGGCCGGCGGCAGCAGATGACCTACTCTAATCTGTCCATATCCTCCGGCAGCTCCAACCCCTCCATCCCCATGATGCCGGTACAGATGAGCGTCGGCGGCGTGGTGGTGTTCATTATGGATCTGGACGACATCCAGAAATATTGAGAAATCTGAAAGATTTCCAGACCTCCGAAGAGCGGCCGCTCTCCGGAGGTTCCCTTTTTCCTCTGCCGTGCATAGTCTGTTGCAGAGGGGGGATGTGTATGAAACCGGCAATCTCTATTTTGGGCGGCGATCTAAGGCAAGTGTACCTGACGCGGTTGCTTCTGGAGGACGGATGGGAGGTATGCACCTGGGGCCTGGAGCAGGGCGGCGGTCCCAACGGCGCACCCTTGGACCGCGCACTAGAGGGCTCTATCCTGCTGCTGCCCCTGCCGGTATGCCGCGGGGGACGGATTAATCTTCCCTTGACGGACACGGAGCTGGAGGCGGCAAAGTTGTGGCCCCGGCTGCGATTCGACCAGCTGTTGCTGGGCGGCATGACGCGGGAGCTCTCTCGGACGCTGATGGCAGACTACGGCCTGACTCTGCTGGACTACTACGACCGTGAAGAGACGCAGGCCGCCAACGCCGTTCCCACAGCGGAGGGCGCTTTGCAGCTGGCCATGGAGTCCACGGACCGCACAATCCACGGCAGCCGCTGCCTCGTCATCGGCTATGGTCGGATCGGGAGGCTGCTGGCGGACCGGCTGCTGTCCCTGGGGGCCGAAGTGACGGTGTCCGCCCGGAAGTACGGGGATCTGGCCTGGAGCCACGCCTGGGGCTGCCAGAGCATACAGACTGGCGCATTGGCCGGACGGCTGGAGCGCTTCGATCTGATCTTCAACACAGCGCCCGCCCTTATCCTGGATGGACCGCGCCTGCGGGAGACGCGGGAGGACTGCGTCGTCATAGACCTGGCCTCCGCTCCCGGCGGAGTAGACTTGGAGGAGGCCAGACGGATAGGCCGACAGGTGATACCGGCCCCCGGCCTACCGGGAAAAGCAGCGCCCTGCACCGCCGCCGCCGCCATCCGGGACAGTGTGTACCATATATTGGAAGAACGAGGTGAACCCATTTGAACTCAAAGCGAGTGGGATTTGCGTTATGCGGCTCCTTCTGCACCCACAAAGAGGTTCTCAGGGAGCTGGAGGGTCTGTGCCAGGAGTACGAGACGGTTCTGCCCATCGTATCCCAGGCATGTCAGACCACGGACACCCGCTTCGGTAAGTCGGAGGACTTCCTCGCCCAAGTGGAGCGGATCACAGGACATAGTATCGTGGACAGCATCCAGAAGGCGGAGCCCATCGGGCCAAAAAAGCTGCTGGACGTCCTGATCATCGCACCCTGCACTGGCAACACTCTGGCAAAGCTGGCCGCAGGTATCACCGATACGCCGGTAACCATGGCCGCCAAGGCCCACCTGCGCAACGCCCGCCCTGTGGTGGTAGCCGTAGCCACCAACGATGGGCTGAGCGCCGCGGCAAAAAACATTGGGGAGCTGCTGGCGCGCAGGAATTACTATTTAGAGTAATACCGATAAGGGAGGACACGAGACAGCGGCACAATGTATAGCTGTTTCTATTTGTTACAAGTTTCTAAAGATTGAAAACTGAAGGAAAAATGAAATAAGTAAAGTTAGCTGATGAAGGTTCAACCCGCAACGCCGCCCAGGGCGGTGTCTGCGGCGTTCTGTGCCCCGGA
>CAJTYO010000026.1 GCA_910584045.1 uncultured Oscillospiraceae bacterium
TGGGCGTGACCTATCTGGACCCCGGCAGCTCCCAGATGGGCAAGAAGGAGTCCATTGCCGACACCGCCCGGGTCCTGGGCCGTATGTACGACGGCATTGAGTACCGGGGCTTCAGCCAGGAGCTGGTGGAGGAGCTGGCGAAGTACGCCGGCGTACCGGTCTGGAACGGTCTGACGGACCAGTTCCACCCCACCCAGATGCTGGCGGACCTGCTGACCATGGAGGAGAAATTCGGGTATTTGAAGGGCCTGCGCTTCACCTACATGGGGGACGCCCGGAACAACATGGGCAACTCCCTGATGATCGCCTGCGCCAAGATGGGCGTCCATTTTACAGCCTGCGCCCCGAAGGAGCTGTTCCCCGCTCCCGAGCTGGCGGAGCAGGCCAAGGCCATCGCCGCCGAGAACGGCTGCACCGTCACACTCACCGAGGACGTGCAGGCCGGCACAAAGGACGCCAACGTGATCTATACCGACATCTGGGTGTCCATGGGCGAGCCGGACGAGGTGTGGGAGACCCGCATCCGGCTGCTGAAGCCCTACCAGGTGAACGCCGCCGCCATGGCCAACGCGGCGCCGGACGCCATTTTCATGCACTGCCTGCCCTCCTTCCACGATACGAAGACCACCATCGGCGCGCAGATTGCCGAGAGGTTCGGCATCCCGGAGATGGAGGTCACCGACGAGGTCTTTGAATCGTCCCGGTCCGTGGTGTTCGACGAGGCGGAAAACCGGATGCACACCATCAAGGCCGTCATCTACGCCACCCTTTGCTGAGGCATACATAACGGGAGGGAGTTTCCATGTCATTTATCATGCCCAAATACCAAGCCCCCGACTTCTCCCGGGAGCCGTTTGCCAGCGCGCCGGACGCCCGCTGGGAGGCCGCCGGAATGGACGGCGTGGCGCCGGAGGGCTACCACAGCACCTCCATGTACCCGGAGTATTTCAAGATTGACGGCCGGTGGGTCCTGGCGGAGGAGAGCCGCATGGACGCCAGCGTGGTCCTCCGGCAGGACGGCCGCCTGGACGTGGTGGAGAACCGGAACCTGAAAAAGGGGGACCGGGTGATTCTGGGCCGTACGGAGAAGGGGGAGGAGGGCGTCTATATGCACTGCTCCGGCTTCCGCGACGAGGAGCACGGCCTGGACGACCAGTTCATCTTCCGCCAGGGCCGCAGCCGGGAGACCGCCTTTGCCCGGGATTATGACAAGCTCTTCGACCTGCTGCGCCACGAGCGGGACCACGGGAACATCCTGTGGGTCATGGGCCCCGCCTTCGCCTTCGACGCGGACGCCCGGGCCGCCATGCAGGCCCTGGTGGAAAACGGGTACGCCCACGGCCTGCTGGCGGGCAACGCCCTGGCCACCCACGACCTGGAGGGGGCTCTGCTGCACACGGCCCTGGGTCAGGACATCTATACCCAGCGCTCCCAGCCCAACGGCCACTACAACCACCTGGATGTGATCAACAAGGTCCGCCGCAGCGGCTCCATCCCCAATTTCATCCGGGACTATAACATTGACAACGGCATCATTTACAGCTGTGTGAAACAGAATGTGCCCATTGTGCTGGCCGGCTCCATCCGGGACGACGGCCCTCTGCCGGAGGTTGTCGGCGACGTGTACGAGGCCCAGACGAACATGCGGGAGCTGGTGAAGAAATGTACCACCGTCATCTGCCTGGCCACCATGCTCCACACCATCGCCGCCGGGAATATGACCCCCTCCTTCCGGGTGACGGCGGAGGGGGAGATCCGGCCCCTGTACCTGTACGCGGTGGACGCGGACGAGTTTGTGGTCAACAAGCTGCTGGACCGGGGGAGTCTGTCCGCCACCACCATCGTGGCGAACGTTCAGGATTTCATCACCCTGGTGGCCCGGGGCCTGGGCGTTATGAAGTGAGGTTCCGCCCGCATCGTGACCGCTATGATTTGGAGGACAGCCATATGAAACGCATAAAGCGCCGGGCCATTACGCCGCCAGCCGGTGTGAACGCCTCCCCTTTGGCCTGAAGGGGCAGCCGGAGCGGGAGGCGCATCGGAAAATCATCTGAGCACGGGCGCTCTGAGTAAACGCCTTTTCGGGCCTTTTTCCATGATTAACATGAATAGTATTGGAAAGAGGCGCAGGATATGAAAAGAACGACAGATATGACCCGGGGCCGTCCCCTGGGCCTGCTGGTCCGCTTCGCAGGGCCGCTGCTGCTGGGCAGCTTATGCCAGCTGCTCTATACTGCGGCGGACAGCGCGGTGGTGGGCCGGCTGATCGGGGTGGACGCCTTTGCGGCGGTGGGAGCGGCCGGCTTTTTCAGCTGGCTGGTGACGGACGTGGTCCTGGGGCTCACCCAGGGCTTCGGCGTACTTTTCGCCCAGCTCTTTGGGCGCAGGCAGCAGCGGGAGCTGCGACAGGCCGCGGCGGCGGCGGCCGTCCTGGCTCTGGCGATCGCTCTGGCCCTGACAGCGCTGGGGCTGCCGCTCATCGGGCCGGTGCTGGCCCTGACGGACACGCCGGAGGAGATACGGCCGGAGGCTGCGGCCTACCTGCGGGTAATATTCGCCGGTATTGTGGCGGTCATGTTCAACCGTCTCTCGTGCATTTTGCTCCAGGCCCTAGGCAATAGCCGGGCGCCTGTCGCCGGCGGCGCGGCCTCCTGTGTGGTGAACATCGCCCTGGACCTCCTTTTTGTGGGGACGCTGGGCTGGGGGGTCGTGGGGGCGGCTCTGGCCACCGTGGCGGCCCAGCTGGGCTGTCTGGGGTACTGTCTGGTCAAGCTGTGGGAGATTCCCCAGATCCGGCTGTCCAGGGAGGACTTCACCCTGCCCCCGGCCCTGGTCCGGGAGCTTTTGCGGCTGGGCGGGCCGCTGGCCTTCCGCAACGGCGTGATCTCGGCGGGCGGGCTGTTCGTGCAGTCGGCCATCAACGGCTGCGGCAAGCTGTTCGTGGCGGGCATGGCGGCGGCGGAGAAGTACTTCGGTTTGATTACCCTGCTGGGCGGCGCTCTGGACGGCGCGTTTGCCAGCTACAGCGCCCAGAACTACGGCGCGGGCCGCATGGACCGGATCAGGGCCGGGCTGCGCTGCTGCGTAGGGCTGTCCATGGCTGGCACGGCGGCGACGGCCGCCGTGCTGCTGGCCTTTGGCCGGCAGCTGCTGGGTCTGCTGATCGCGGGAGACCCTGGGGAGCTGGAGCAGATTCTGGCGGCGGGCTATGAGTATCTGGCGGTGCTGGCGCTGACGGTTCCGCTGATGTTCCTGCTGTGCCTGTACCGCTCCGGCCTGGAGGGGATGGGGAGCACCTTCGCGTCCACGCTCTCGGGCTTTGTGGAGCTGGGGCTGCGCCTTGCGGCGGTGCTGCTGCTGCCGGGGGCGCTGGGGCGCTGGGCGATCTATCTGGCCAACCCGCTGGGATGGCTGGGGGCGGCCATACTGCTGGCCTGCTCCTATTACCGCGTGTTCCGGCGGCGCACGCGGGAACTGGCGAATCAATAACGGCGTGGACCGTCCTCCGGGAGTCCGGGGGGCGGTCCCGCCGTCAAAGAGGCGCTGAGGGAATTTGGTCTTGAACGCGGTGGACGAATAGTATATAATGCCAATGGCGGATAAAAACGCCGGAAGAAGCCGGGAAACCGGCGCGTTATACACAAGGAGGCAACCTATGCTCTCACTTCTGCGAGGCCGCGTCAGCGACGCGGCGGCGCCGTTTATCTTTGTTCTGCTGTTTCTGGTGATCGTGGGCGGCGCCCTGTGGCTGACGCCCCGGCTGGCCCGGTGGCTGGATAAAAAGGACGCGCAAAACAAGAGCTACTACGACGGTATGCTCACTGAGGACCCAAACGCTCCCAAGGAGGAGGAGTCCGATGGAGAACCTGACTGACCTGCCCAATCTGGGCCCAATGCTGGCAGAAAATTTAAGGCGCGCGGGCCGTCGAGGGCGTGCGCAAGTCACAGCTTCCGCCCGGGCGTAAGGCGGCGCTGAAGATCGGTTTCGCTCTCTGCAGCGAAACAGCCGCAAAAAGACGTTCTTTTTGCCTCTTTTTCCAAAAGGAAAACCGAAAGGAGCCGCGTATGTTCAAAGTCATCAAACAGGAGGACCGGGCCCGGCGGGGCCGGTTCACCTGCGCCCACGGGGAGGTCCAGACCCCCGTCTTCATGAACGTGGGAACCCAGGGGGCCATCAAGGGTGCGGTGAGCGCCCACGATCTAAAGGAGCTCAAGTGTCAAATCGAGCTGAGCAACACCTATCATCTCCACCTCCGGCCGGGCGACGAAGTGGTGAAGGCCTTGGGCGGGCTCCATAAGATGATGGACTGGTCCGGCCCCATCCTCACCGATTCCGGCGGGTTCCAGGTCTTCTCCCTCTCCGGGCTGCGGAAGATCACGGAGGAGGGGGTGACCTTTGCCTCCCATATCGACGGGCGGCGCATCTTTATGGGTCCCGAGGAGTCCATGGCCATCCAGTCCAACCTGGGCAGCGACGTGGCTATGGCCTTCGACGAGTGCGTGGAGAACCCCGCCCCCTACGGCTACGTCAAGCAGTCCTGCGAGCGGACGGTCCGCTGGCTCCGGCGGTGCAGAGAGGCCCACGACAGATTGAACGCCCTGCCGGACTGCGTGAACCCGGGGCAGCTGCTCTTCGGCATCAACCAGGGGGGCACCTATGACGATCTGCGGATCTGGAGCATGGTTGAGAGCGCCAAGACGGACTGCGACGGATACGGCATCGGCGGTCTGGCTGTG
The DNA here is from genome assembly GCA_910584045.1 of uncultured Oscillospiraceae bacterium. Classification (GTDB taxonomy): domain Bacteria; phylum Bacillota; class Clostridia; order Oscillospirales; family Oscillospiraceae; genus Pelethomonas. The sequence goes on from CAJTYO010000026.1 coordinate 4,738, forward strand.
GGGGAGGCGACGGAGGTTATGTACCACATTCTGGACGTGACCCTCCCCTACGCGCCGGAGGACAAGCCCCGGTATCTCATGGGCGTGGGCACGCCGTCCAACATTGTGGAGGCGGTGTGGCGGGGCGTGGACTTCTTCGACTGCGTCATGCCCGCCCGGAACGCCCGGCACGGGAAGCTGTTCACCTGGAGCGGCAGCCTGAACATCAAAAACGAGAAGTACAAGCTGGATGAGCGGCCCATTGAGCCGGGCTGCGGATGTCCGGCCTGCCGGAGCTTCTCCCGGGCCTATCTCCGCCACCTCTTCAAGGCGGAGGAGATGCTGGCCATGCGCCTGGCGGTGATGCACAACCTCTGGTTCTACAACACCCTGATGGAGCGCATTCGGGAGGCCCTGGACGCCGGGTGCTACGGAGACTTCCGCCGGGAGTACAGCGAAAAGCTGGGGGAGCGGATCTGAGAGACGGTAGAAATCGCCGGATTTCGTCGGCGCGGCGTGCTATATTGAAGCAATGGAATATGAGGGAGGGAGCTCTATGACCCTGAAGGGATACTTGGAGACGCTGAAAAATAAACGGGCGGCGGTCATTGGCGTGGGCGTCAGCAACCGGCCGCTGGTGAAGCTGCTGCGGGAAGCGGGGGTCGAGGTGACCGCCTGCGACAAAAAGAGCCGGGAGGCCCTGGGGCCCCAGGCGGACGAGCTGGAGGCCATGGGCTGCCGGCTGCGCCTGGGGGCGGACTACCTGGAGGGATTGGATCAGGACGTGATCTTCCGCACCCCCGGCCTGCACCCCCGCTTTCTGGAGGAGGTCCGGAGGCGGGGCGGTGAGATTACATCGGAGATGGAGGTATTCTTTGACGTGTGCCCCTGCCCCATTCTGGCGGTGACGGGCAGCGACGGGAAGACCACCACAACCACCATCATCGCCCGTCTGCTGGAGGCGGCGGGCCACACCGTCCACCTGGGGGGCAACATCGGGCGCCCCCTGCTCCCGGAGGCGGAGGACATCCGTCCCTCGGACTGGGCCGTGGTGGAGCTGAGCTCCTTTCAGCTGCTGACCATGAAAAAGAGCCCCCGCGTCGCGGTGCTGACCAACCTGGCCCCCAACCACCTGGACGTGCATACGGATATGGCGGAGTACGTGGAGGCCAAGGCCAATCTGCTGGCCTTCCAGACGGCGGAGGACCGGGCGGTGTGCAACTGGGACAATGCGATCACCCGGGAGCTCGCCGGCAGAACAGCTGGCAGGACGGACTTTTTTACCCGCCTGCCGCCGCAGAGTCCGCCCCGTGGCTGCTTCCTGCGGGAGGAGGCCGTCTGGTACGGGGACGGGAAGGGGGCGCGGCCGGTGCTGCCCCTGGCGGACATCCTGCTGCCCGGGGAGCACAATGTGGAGAACTATATGGCGGCCATATGCGCGGTCCAGGGACTGGTCCCCGATGAGACCATTCGCGGCTTCGCCCGGACCTTCGGCGGCGTGGAGCACCGCATCGAGCTGGTGCGGGAGCGCCGGGGGGTGCGGTGGTACAACGACTCCATCGCCTCCAGCCCCAGCCGGACTATAGCGGGGCTGCGCTCCTTCCGGACGAAGGTGATCCTCATTGCCGGAGGGAAGGACAAGGGCGTCAGCTACGCCCCTCTGGGCCCGGTAGTGAACGACCATGTAAAGCTGCTGATTCTCTGCGGGGCTACGCAGGCGGTGATCCGGGAGGCGGTGGAGACGGCGGAGAACTATCAGGGGTTAAAAATCCTGACGGCGGAGGACTATCCGGCGGCGGTGCGTCTGGCGGACGAGAGCGCCGGAGCGGGGGACGTGGTGCTGCTGTCTCCCGCCGGCACCTCCTTCGACCGCTTCAAAAATTTTGAAGAGCGGGGCCGGGTGTTCAAGGACCTGGTGAACGCCCTGCCGGAGTAGCGGCTGTGCGCGGCCTTATCAACAGCAGGGACATCCCGGCGTGGGCGGACACCTGCGGAACCGCGCTGGACGGAAGCTCCGCCTATTGAGAAATTGCCGCCGGGCTTTCCCTGTGAGGGGAGAGAAAACCGGAATAGGGAAAAGCCGGCGGCGCATAGGCTGAACATGAGGTGATGATCCTATGCGCCGCCGTCCCCCCCTGGAGCCCCGGCAGAGGGCGAAATTTTTCTGCTTTTTTCTTGCCTGCGTCCTTGTGGTCCTCGCTGTGGTGGGGACCGGCCATCTGCGCTCCATTCTGGGCAGTCTGGCGGTGACGCGGGTGTCCAACATGGTCAACCGCATTGCGGCGGAGGCAGTCGGCACTGCGGTGGACAGCGGGGAGATTCAGTATAACCAGCTGATTACCCTGGAGAAAAACGAGAGCGGCGGCGTGGCCGCCCTGGTGAGCAATATGGCGGAGTTCAACCGCCTTCAGGCCGCCATCACCCGGGATATTCTGGATCGGCTGGGGGGGATGTCGGACATCGAGCTGGGCATCCCGCTGGGCACGCTCAGCGGCTCCGCCTTTCTGGCGGGCCGGGGGCCTGTGCTCTCCGTGCGGATGCAGTCTGTCGGAAGCTGCTCGGCGCGGTTTGAAAACGAGTTTTCCCATGCGGGCATCAACCAGACCACCCACCGGATTCTGCTGTGCGTGGACGTGTCTATGTCTATCCTGCTCCCCGGCTTTCGCACGGGGACGGAGGTCTCCAACTCCTTCGCCGTGGCGGAGACCGTCATTGTGGGCGAGGTGCCCGGCACTTATACATACTTCGATTCCGGGAATGCTATGCAGGACGACGCCTTTGAGTATTCGATCAACAACGGGTGAGGGGGCTCCCCGCCTCCGCGGACGCCGGGGGAAAGCCGCAGCCGCGAAACTATCTGAGGAGAGAAGCTATGGAGTACAAGAGCGAAATGAAGCGTCTGCGGGAGACGCTGAACGAGGCGGGCTACCGCTACTACGTGCTGGACGATCCCGCCATGGAGGATTACGAGTACGACCGGCTCCTCCGGCGGCTGGAGGAGCTGGAGGCGGAGCACCCGGAGGAGGTCACCCCCGACTCCCCCACCCAGCGGGTGGGGGGCGCGGTGCTGGACAGCTTTCAGGAGGTGGAGCATCCCGTGCCCCTGGAGAGTCTGCAGGACGTGTTCTCTCCGGAGGAGGTGGCGGAGTTCGCCCAGCGGATGGAGGAGGCGCTGGAGAGCGTCTCCTACAGCGTGGAGCCCAAAGTGGACGGACTGAGCGTGGCCCTGGAGTACCGGGACGGCCTGTTTGTACGGGGGGCCACCCGGGGGGACGGGAGGAAGGGGGAGGATGTGACGGAAAATCTCCGAACCATCAAGTCCATCCCCATGACGCTGCCGGACAAGCTCCCCCGCCTCATCGTGCGGGGGGAGGTCTTCATGCCCAAAAACGTTTTCCACAAGCTCAACCAGCGGCGGGAGGAGAGCGGCGAAGCCCTCTTCGCCAACCCCCGCAACGCCGCCGCCGGCTCCCTGCGGCAGCTGGACCCGAAAATCTGCGCCAGACGGCTGCTGGACATCCGGGTTTTCAACCTCCAGCTGGCGGAGGGCCGGGAGTTTGCAACCCACGGGGAGACCATCGACTACATCGCCTCCCAGGGCTTCCAGACGATTCCCTACAAGGTGTTGGATACGGCGCGGGCGGTCAACGAGGAGATCGTGCGCCTGGGAGAGAGCCGGGAGGCGCTTCCCTTCGATATGGACGGGGCGGTGGTGAAGGTCAACTCCCTGGCGGAGCGCCGGACGGTGGGCAGCACGGCCAAGTGTCCCCGGTGGGCCGTGGCCTACAAGTACCCGCCGGAAAAGAAGCCCAGCCGGGTTGTTGACATCGTGGTGCAGGTGGGCCGGACGGGGGTGCTGACCCCCAAGGTGGTGGTGGAGCCGGTGCGCCTGGCGGGAACCACGGTGACCAGCGCCACCCTGCACAACCAGGATTTTATTGACGAGAAGGACATCCGCGTCGGTGACACCGTGGTGCTGCAGAAGGCGGGGGAGATCATTCCGGAGGTGGTGGAGGTCCTGTACGACCGGCGGCCCGAGGGGACGGAGCCCTACCGCCTGCCCCCGGTCTGTCCGGTGTGCGGGGCGGCTGTGGTCCGGGACGAGGACGGGGCCGCCCTGCGGTGTACCGGGGCGGAGTGCCCCGCCCAGCGCCACCGGAACCTGATCCACTTTGCCAGCCGGGACGCTATGGACATCGACGGCGTGGGCCCCGCCGTCATGGGCCAGCTCATCGACACGGGGCTGGTCAAAACCCCGGCGGACCTGTATTTCCTGACCGAGGAGCAGCTGGAGGGGCTGGAGCGCATGGGGAAGAAGTCCGCCCGGAACGCAATAGACGCCATCGCCGCCAGCCGGGGCCGGGGGCTGGAGCGTCTGCTCTACGCCCTGGGCATCCGGCAGGTGGGGCAGAAGACGGGGAAGATTCTGGCCGCCCACTTCGGCGACTTCGACGCGCTGACCCGGGCCACGGAGGAGGAGCTGACGGAGATCGGCGACATGGGGGCCGTCACCGCCGCCTATATCCGCTCGTGGCTGGACAGCCCCCAGTCGCAGCACCTCATCGGACGGCTGAAGGAGGCGGGGGTCTCCATGGAGGCGGCCCAACGGAGCGCCGGGGAGCAGTTCAAGGGTCTGACCTTCGTCCTCACCGGGGCTCTGGAGCGCTTCACACGGGACGAGGCCGCCGCCATGATTGAGGCCCGGGGCGGCAAGGCGGCGGCGGCGGTGAGCAGGAAAACCTCCTATGTGGTGGCCGGGGAGAACGCGGGCAGCAAGCTGCGCAAGGCGGAGGAGCTGGGTGTTCCGGTGCTGACGGAGGAGGCCTTCGCCGCCATGCTGGCGGAGTAGAGAGAGGAGGAAGCTATGCGCATCGGCGTGATCTCGGACACCCACGGGCGGCTGCGGCCGGAGACGGCGGAGCGGCTGCGGGACGTGGACTGCATCCTCCACGCGGGGGATTTTGACGGGCCGGAGGTGCTGTGGACCCTGGAGCGCATCGCCCCCGTCTACGGGGTTCGGGGCAACAACGACTGGGGCGGCTGGTCCCGGGAGCTGCCCCGGGTGGCGCGGCTGGAGCTGGGCGGGGTGCGCTTCTGCGTGGCCCACAGGCGGGCGGACGTGCCGTGGGACCTGACGGGGGTGAGCGTGGTGGTCTGCGGCCACACCCACCGGTACGAGGAGGAGCGGGCGGCGGACCGGCTGTGGTTGAATCCGGGCAGCTGCTCCTATCCCCGGCCCCTGCGGGCCCGGCCCACCCTGGCTCTGCTGGAGACGGGGGAGGACGGGACGGTGTCGGTGGAGAAGGTGGAGCTGCCTCTATGACCGGGGCGGTGATTGCCGTCGTGGACGACGACGTATATATCGGGGATATGCTGGAGGAGCTGCTGCGCCGGGAGGGCTGCGAGGTCCTGCGGGCCTACTCGGGGACGGAGGCGCTTCTGCTTTTGGACGGCCGCAGGCCGGATCTGGTGCTGCTGGACCTGATGCTGCCGGGGCTGAGCGGGGAGGAGGTTCTGCCCCGGCTGTCGGGGCTGCCGGTGATCGTGCTCTCCGCCAAGGCGGAGGTGGAGGGGAAGGTGTCGCTGCTGCTGGGCGGGGCGGCGGACTATCTCACCAAGCCCTTTGACACCCGGGAGCTGCTGGCCCGGATCGCGGTCCAGCTCCGGCAGAAGGGACGGCGGGACGGGCTGCTCCACCGCAGCGGGCTCGCTCTGGACCCGGAGAGACGGGAGGTCACGCTGGACGGCGCGGCCGTCCATCTGACCCGGACGGAGTTTGGAATATTGAAGATTTTGATGGAGAATCCCGGCCGGGTGATAGCGAAATCCAGGCTGCTGGACCGGCTGAGCGCGGAGACCCCGGACTGTGTGGAGGCGTCGCTGAAGGTGCATGTGAGCAATCTTCGCCGAAAGCTGCGGGAGGCGGGGGCGGGGGAGGTCATAGAGGCGGTCTGGGGGATCGGGTTCAAACTGGCGGATTGAACGCCGCCGGGGCGCGAACAGAAAGCATTTAAAGAAACCTTAAATCTCTTTACCTTTTCTTATCCATTTCCTTAACCGCTTTCTTAACCGCTGTATGGTAGAATGGAATCATCCCAACCAAGGAGGCAAGGAAATGGACTACATTCTCCAGACAAGTAATCTAATCAAACATTATAAGAACGGCAAGGCCCTCAACGGCCTGACCATGCACGTGGAAAAGGGAGCCATCTACGGCTTCGTAGGACGCAACGGCGCGGGCAAAACCACCCTCATCCGTCTGATCTGCGGCCTCCAGGAGCCCACGGAGGGCTCCTTTACCCTCTACGGCTGTCCCAACGACAGCAAGGAGATCACCCGCTCCCGCCGCCGCATGGGGGCGGTGGTGGAGACGCCCTCCATCTACCTCTCCATGACGGCGGAGGAGAACCTGAAGCAGCAGTATCAGATTTTGGGCCTGCCGTCCTACGACGGTCTCCGCGAGCTGCTGGAGCTGGTGCGCCTGGGGAACACCGGGAAGAAAAAGGCGAAGGACTTCTCCCTGGGAATGCGCCAGCGCCTCGGCATCGCCGTGGCCCTGGCCGGGGACCCGGACTTCCTTATTCTGGACGAGCCTGCCAACGGACTGGACCCCCAGGGCATCGTGGAGATCCGGGAGCTGATCCTCCGCCTGAACCGGGAGAGGCAGATCACCGTTTTGATCTCCAGCCACATCCTCGACGAGCTGAGCCGCCTGGCCACCCATTACGGCTTTATTGACAATGGCCGCATGGTCAAGGAGATGAGCGCCGCCGAGCTGGAGGCCAGCTGCCGCAAGTGCCTTCGCCTCGCCGTCAGCAATACCAGGCCTCTGACCGCCGCCCTGGACAAAATGGGCCTGGAGTACGCCATCCGCAGCGACACGGAGGCCGACGTCTACGACGCCCCCTCCGTCACCGAGCTGACCCTGGCCCTCCACAGCGCCGGGTGCGAGGTGAAGAACATCCACGAACACGACGAGAGCCTGGAGAGCTACTACATGAATCTGGTGGGAGGTGTCCAGAATGACTAACCTCCTGCGGGCCAATTTCTTCCGGATGCGCCGGGACCACATGTTCTGGACGTGCTTCGGCACGGTGCTGGCCTGTTCCACCGGCTTTGTGATCCTCTGGTGCCGGGAGGACGTCCAGCGCGGCTTTCAGGTAAAGCTGGAGCAGTATTATTTCAATATGGTGATGTCGCTGGGATTCTTTATCGCCATGTTTGCCGCCATGTTTCTGAACGCGGAGTACAGCGATGGCACGATCCGCAACAAGCTGGCCGTGGGCTGCACCCGCCGGGAGGTCTATCTGGCCCACTTTCTCACGGTCCTGACCGCGTCACTGTTCTTTACCGCCGCGTGGCTCATCGGCGGGTGCGCCGGCATCCCGATGGTCGGGCCCTGGGAATTCGGCCCTGGGGGGCTGGCGTTCCATGTTCTCATCGCCGTGGGCTCCACCGTGGCCTTTGCCGCCATCTTCACCTTTCTGGGGATACTCCTCAGCAGGCGAACCGCCACAGTTGCCGTGGTGCTGTCCTGGTTTGCTCTGCTGCTGGCAGCCTCCGCGGTCGAAAACACCCTCTCTGAGCCGGAGTTTGTCGGCGGCATCCTCATGACCGTGGACGGGATGCAGGCGATAAACCCGGAGCCCAATCCCCGCTACGTCTCCGGGGCGCTTCGGACGTTTTACGAGGTCGTCCGGGACATCATCCCCGCCGGGCAGGCGATACAGGTACAGAATCTGGCGGTGCTCAGCCCCCTGCGGGCGCTGCTGTGCGATCTGGGCGTGACGGCGGTCTTCACCCTGGGCGGACTGGCGCTCTTTGAGCGCAAGGACCTGAAATAGGGGGGCGTATGAGAAATCTGCTGCACGCCAATCTCCGGCGGCTGGTCCGGAGCAGGGCGTTCCTGCTGGCCGTCCTGGCCGAGCTGGCCTATACGGCCCTGGTGGTGCTGGTTTGCTGGGACCACTACGCCGCCGGGACCGCAAACTACACCATGGAATCCATCCTCACTGCCGGGTTCGGCCTCATGGGCTATCTGCCCGTACCGTCCCTCATTGCGGCTCCCCTGCTGAGCCTCCACCTGGGGGCGGACTACAGCGACAACACCCTGCGCAACAAGCTTATCGCAGGCCATACCAGGGAGGAGGTCTATCTGGCGGACGTGCTGACCTGTGTGATGGCCACCGTGGGACTGGATGTGCTGTATCTTGTTCTGTCCGGCCTGCTGTGCATCTACCCTATTCTGGGGATGTCCGGCATCCTGCTGCGGGTCTCGCCGGGACAGATGCTGGCCTGGACCGGCACGGCGCTGCTGGCCCGGGCGGCCTGGGCGGCGGTCATCAAGATGGCGGTGACCCTGCTGGGGAACAGGACCACGGCCTCCATCGCGGGATTGCTGCTGGTGCTGGCGGCGGCGGGGGCCTGCGCCTTTGGCTTCCACGAGTTGGAGTATCTGGCCCGGCACCCGGAGGCGGCTAATCCGGAGGCCCGGATGGCTTTCTGGAGGCTGGCGCTGGACGTTTTGCCCACCGGACAGTATTTGCAGGTCAGCCGCCTGGACACGCCTTTTCTCTGGCGAATGCCCCTGCTGAGCCTGTCCGCCATTGCCGCCAGTACTGCCGCGGGACTGTTTCTGTTCCGTAGAAAGGACCTGAAATAATGAGCGCAAAACTGAGCGTCAACCTCCTCCTGCGGGCCAATTTCTACCGCCTCTGGCGCAGCGCGTCCTTCTGGGCGGCGGTGTCGGTGATGTTCGGCGTCGGCGTATTCGAGCTGGCGGTGGGCGTTCACGCCCGGCGGCAGGGGACCCCCGTCCCTCTGGACAACCGCTACATGCTCTTCGTCCTCATGTCCGGCGTGGTCCTCTCCGCCTTTTGCAGCCTCTTTGTTGGCGCGGAGTACAGCGACGGAGCCATCCGCAACAAGATCGCCGTGGGCCACTCCCGGGCCGCTGTGTATCTGGCGAATCTTGTCACCTGCTCGGCGGCGGGCGTCCTGGTCTGTCTGGGATACATCCTGCCTATGACGGCGGCGGGCATCCCGCTGATGGGCGGGTTTGAGCTGCCGCTGTCGTCAATTTTGTGGTTCACCCTCAGCGCCTTTCTCATGACCGCCTCCCTGTGCGCCGTCTTCACCATGGCGGCCCTGCTGAACCAGAACAAGGCAGTAGTGGCGATCGTCTGCATTTTCCTGGCCTATTTTCTCCTGTTCCTGGGGATATACCTCAATTCCCGCCTGACGGAGCAGGCCGTCATCCCCGCCAGGGAGTACATCGAAAACGGCCAGATACTCGTACGGGAGGCCATGCCGAACCCGGCCTATGTCCAGGGACTCAAGCGCACGATTTTTGAAGTTCTGTACGACCTCCCCGGCTGTCAGGCGGTGCAGCTGATCGCCGCGTCGGAGGCGCGCCCCATCCGCCTGCCGCTGGCGAGCCTTGGCGCAATGGCCGCCAGCACCGCCGCAGGTCTGGCGCTGTTCCGGAGGAAAGATTTGAAATAGGAGGGAGCGCGGATGGTGTACGTTCTTGCGGCGCTGTGTGCCCTGCTGGCAGCTGCCGTACTGCTTCTGCTTTGGAAAATCCTGCTCCTCCGCCGCTCGGCGGAGGAGCTTCGCCGCGGCGTCCAGGAGCGTCTGGAAACGGACACCAACACCCTCCTGTCCATCCCCAGCCGGGACGGCGCCATGCGCCGCCTGGCCGCCGGCCTCAACGTCCAGCTGCGCCAGCTCCGCCGGGAGCGGCGGCAGTGTCAGAACGGCGACCGGGATCTGAAGGAGGCCGTCACCAACATCTCCCACGATCTCCGCACGCCCCTCACCGCCATCTGCGGCTACCTGGACCTGCTGGAGGGGGAGGAGAAGAGCGCGGCGGCGGCGCGGTATCTGGAGCTGATTCGGGGTCGGACGGACCATCTGCGGGAGATGACGGAGGAGTTTTTCCGTTATACCACCGTTCTCTCGGCGGCGGAGCGGGGGCGGACGGAGGCCGTCAGCCTCAACGGCGCGGTGGAGGAGGCCCTGGCGGCCTGGTACGGGGTTCTCTCCGCCAGAGGGGTGTCGCCGGAGGTGCTTCTGCCGGAGGAGCCGGTGGTCCGGGCGCTGAACCGGGAGGCTGTCAGCCGGGTGCTGGCCAACGTGCTGTCCAACGCGGCCAAGTACAGCGGGGGAGATCTGCGCGTCGCGCTGGAGGAGGACGGGACGCTGACCTTCTCCAACCGTGCGCCGGCGCTGACGCCGGTGCTGACGGAGAAGCTGTTTGACCGGTATTTCACTGTGGAATCCGGGGGGCGGGGCACCGGGCTGGGGCTGTCTATCGCCCGGCAGCTGACGGAGCGGATGGGGGGGACCGTCACCGCGGAGTGGCAGACGGGGGTCCTGACGGTCCGGCTCCGCTTTCCGCGGGAGACGCTGCCATAAGGAGACGCGCGCCCGGGAGACGGTTTTCCGGGTGCGCGTTTCGACTATATTTCGCTGAAGATATACCGGTGCTTCCGGCCGCCCTCCAGACGGGCCTCGATCACGGGGCTGCCGTCCCGCTCGGTGGCCAGAAATTCTACGGAGCGCTCCCGCCGGTACTGGTCCTGCACGTACATGGACGGGCTCTCCAGCTTCAGCTCCAGAATCTCCCGGCGGTCCGGGCGCAGCTCCCCCGTGCAGGGGACGTATTCCTCGTGGATGACTTCATAGGTCTTCATTCTCTTTGTTCCTTTCTTTGTCCCGTTTGGACAGTTCGCATTAGTATGCGCCCGGATTCGGGAAAATATACCGAAAAATTCGTCTGCCCCAGGGCCCGCCGGGGAAATTTGGCGCAAAAAGGAAAAACCCTGTCGTTTCCTGTTGACTTTAGTTATTAAAAGTGATAAAGTATCCTCAATGCGTATGGGGAGACCCGGGTCCTCCCGCGCCCGGAGGCGGGATGGACCGATATTTTGCACGAATTTGGAGGAACAACATGGTTATTACCGATTTTCTGGAGCGAAACGCCCGGCTGTACGGCGACGAGACGGCGCTGGTGGAGCTGAGCCCCTCGGAGGAGCGGGACAGGGCTGTCACCTGGCGGGAGGCCAGCCTGATCGAGAGCGCCCAGCCCGACGCCCCCTACCGCCGGGCGCTGAGCTGGCGGGATTTTGACCGCCGGGCCAACCGCTTCGCCAATCTGCTGCTCAGCCGGGGCGTGGAGCGGGGGACCAAGGTGGGGATTCTGATGATGAACTGCCTGGAGTGGCTGCCGGTGTATTTCGGCGCGCTGAAGGCCGGATGCATCGCCGTGCCGCTGAACTTCCGGTACTCCGCCGAGGAGATCAGGTACTGTCTGGAGCTGGCGGACGTGGAGACGCTGGTGTTCGGGCCGGAGTTCATCAGCCGGCTGGACGCCGTCCAGGACCAGCTCTCCCGGGTGCGGTTCCGCTTCTTCGTGGGGCGGGGGAAGCCCGCCTACGCCGAAGACTGCTTTAAGCTGATGGGCTTCTGCTCCTCCAGCCCGCCGCCGGTGGCCCTGGAGGAGACGGACCACGCGGCCATCTACTTCTCCTCCGGCACCACCGGTTTTCCCAAGGCCATCCTGCACAACCACCGGGCTCTGGTGTCCTCCTGCGAGACGGAGCAGAAGCACCACGGACAAACACGGGAGGACGTGTTTTTGTGCATCCCGCCGCTGTACCACACGGGGGCCAAGATGCACTGGTTCGGCAGCCTGATCTCCGGCAGCCGGGCGGTGCTGCTGCGGGGGGTGAAGCCGGAGTGGATTCTCCGGGCGGTGACGGAGGAGAAGTGCACCATCGTGTGGCTGCTGGTGCCCTGGGCTCAGGATCTGCTGGACGCCGTGGATGCGGGGAAGGTGGACCTCGGCCACTATCTGCTGGATCAGTGGCGGCTGATGCACATCGGCGCACAGCCGGTGCCCCCCAGCCTCATCAAGCGCTGGAAGCAGATTTTCCCCCACCACCAGTACGACACCAACTACGGCCTGAGCGAATCCATCGGGCCCGGCTGCGTCCACCTGGGGGTGGAGAACATCCACAAGGTGGGGGCCATCGGCGTGCCGGGCCACCACTGGGAGACCCGGATTGTGGACGAGAATTGGCAGGACGTGCCCCAGGGGGAGATCGGCGAGCTGGCGGTGAAGGGGCCCGGCGTGATGCTGTGCTACTACAAGAACAAGGAGGCCACCGACGAAATTTTAAAGGACGGGTGGCTGTATACCGGCGATATGGCCCGGATGGACGAGGACGGGTTCATCTTCCTGGTGGACCGGAAGAAGGACGTGGTCATCTCCGGCGGCGAGAACATCTATCCCGTCCAGATCGAGGACTTCCTGCGCAAGTACGACAAGGTCAAGGACGTGGCGGTGATCGGCCTGCCGGAGCCCCGGCTGGGCGAGATCGCGGCGGCGGTCGTCGAGGTGAAGGAGGGCGTGGACTGCACGGAGGAGGAGATCGCCGCCTTCTGCCGGGAGCTGCCCCGGTACAAGCGGCCCAGAAGGATTATCTTTGACAGGGTGCCCCGGAACCCGACGGGGAAAATTGAGAAGCCCGTTCTGCGGGAGAGGTACTGCGGAGGAAGATTGGTGGAAGCGCAGATTTCCAACTGACCGCCCAAGGATGGAGGGAGAATATCTATGGATCTTGCAATTAAACTGGTTTTACTGGTCATTTTCTTCGGAAGCATGATCGCCATCGGGCTGTACTGCCGCCGGAACGCCGCCGACGTCAGCGGCTTCGTCCTGGGCGGACGGAGCGTGGGGCCGTGGCTCACGGCCTTTGCATACGGAACCAGCTATTTTTCCGCGGTGGTCTTTGTGGGCTACGCGGGGCAGTTCGGGTGGAAATACGGCATTGCCGCCACCTGGGCGGGGCTGGGCAACGCGTTTATCGGCTCCCTGCTGGCCTGGGTGGTGCTGGGCCGGCGGACGAGGGTGATGACCCAGCACCTGGACAGTGCCACCATGCCGGAGTTCTTCGGCAAGCGGTTTGACAGCGGGTCGCTGAAGCTGGCGGCCTCGGCCATTATCTTCATCTTCCTGATCCCGTACACCGCCTCGCTGTACAACGGCCTGAGCCGCCTGTTCGGCATGGCCTTTGACATCGACTACTCGGTATGTGTGATCGTGATGGCGGTACTGACAGGCGTGTATGTCATCGCGGGGGGCTATATGGCCACTGCCATCAACGATTTTATTCAGGGCATCATCATGCTGGCGGGCATCGTGGCGGTCATTCTGGCGGTTTTGAACAGCCAGGGCGGCTTCCTGGCCGCGCTGGAGAAGCTGGCTCAGGTCCAGGGGGACAGCGCGATACCGGGGGTCTACGCCTCCTTCTTCGGTCCTGACCCGGTGAATCTGCTGGGGGTGGTGATCCTGACCAGCCTGGGCACCTGGGGACTGCCCCAGATGGTGCAGAAGTTTTACGCCATCAAGAGCGAGGCGGCCATCAGCAAGGGGACTGTCATCTCCACCGCCTTCGCCCTGATAGTGGCGGGAGGGTGCTACTTTCTGGGCGGCTTCGGGCGGCTGTTTGCGGACAGGGTCGATATCGCGGCCAACGGCTATGACTCCGTCATCCCCGCCATGCTGTCCGGCCTGCCGGCTATTCTGATCGCGGTGGTAGTGATTCTGGTGCTGTCCGCGTCTATGTCCACGCTGTCCTCACTGGTGCTGGCCTCCAGCTCTACCTTGACATTGGACTTCATCAAGGGTAATATAATCAGGGATATGGACGAGCGGCGGCAGGTGAGGTGGATGCGGGGCCTGGTGGTGGTGTTCATCGCCATCTCGGTGGTGCTGGCGCTGATCCAGTACAAGTCCAGCGTCACGTTCATCGCCCAGCTGATGGGCGTGAGCTGGGGTGCGCTGGCGGGGGCGTTTTTAGCGCCGTTTTTGTACGGGCTGTACTGGAAGCGGACCACCAAAGCGGCCTGCTGGGTCAGCTTTGTGTTCTCTGCCGTGTTCATGCTGGCGGTCATTTCGCCGGCGAAGGGATATCTGCCCGCCCTGCTGCAGTCTCCGATCAACGCGGGGGCGTTCTGCATGATTATGGGGCTGGTCATCGTGCCGGCGGTCAGCACGGTGACCAGGGCCCCCGGAAGGGAGCGGCTGGACGAGATGTTCTCCTGCTACGAAAGGATGGTTACGGTTACGGTAAAGGATTCGATCGGCGAGCAGGAGGGGTAAGGAGATACCGGCCGTATAACAGATACGCACGCGTCCGGCCGCCCAAAGGGCGGCCGGACGGAAGAAATTTTCCCCTGCCGCGCGGGGCGCGGCAGAGATTCATTGAGGAGGAAACCGGAATATGAAAAAACTGCTCCTGGGCAACGAGGCCGTTGCCCGCGGCCTGTGGGAGGCGGGCTGCACCTTTGTCTCCAGCTACCCCGGCACGCCCAGTACGGAAATTACCGAGGCCGCCGCCAAGTACCCGGAGATTTACGCCGAGTGGGCCCCCAATGAGAAGGTGGCTGTGGAGGCCGCCTTCGGCGCGTCCCTGGCGGGCCGCCGCAGCTTCTGCGGCATGAAGCACGTGGGGCTGAACGTGGCGGCGGACCCTCTGTTCACCATCGCCTATACTGGCGTCAACGGCGGCATGATCATCGGCGTGGCCGACGACGCGGGGATGCACTCCTCCCAGAACGAGCAGGATTCCCGCCACTACGCCCGGGCAGCCAAGCTGCCCATGCTGGAGCCCGGCGACTCCGCCGAGGCGCTGGCCTTCACAAAGCGGGCCTATGAAATCTCCGAGGAGTTCGACACGCCCGTCATTATGAAAATGTGCACCCGCGTCTCCCACTCCCAGAGCGTGGTGGAGCCCGGCGAGCGGGCGGAGCGCGACCCCAGGGCCTATGAGAAGGACGGGGCCAAGTACATCATGATGCCCGGCAACGCCAAGCGCCGCCACCCCGTTGTGGAGAAGCGCCTGGAGAGGCTCGCCGCATGGGCGGAGACGGCGGACGTCAACCGTGTGGAGCCGGGCAGCGACCACAAGATGGGGATTATTACCTCCTCCACCAGCTACCAGTACGTCAAGGAGGCCTGCGGCGATACATACCCGGTGCTGAAACTGGGCATGGTCTGGCCTCTGCCGGAGAAGAAGATTCGGGACTTCGCCGGGAGCGTGGAGCTGCTGGTGGTGGTGGAGGAGCTGGACGGGTTCATTGAAAGCTTCTGCCGGGATCTGGGACTGGCCTGCACGGGGAAGAGCAGCTTCTCCCCCATCGGCGAGCTGAGCCAGAACAAGGTGGAGGAGCAGCTGACCAGGAACGCGCGCGCGGGCGTGAAGCTGGACGAGGCCATCCCGCCCCGGCCCCCCGTCATGTGCGCCGGCTGTCCCCACAGAGGGCTGTTCTATACGCTGAAAAAGAACGAGCTGACCGTTCTGGGGGACATCGGATGCTATACCCTGGGCGCGGTGGCCCCCCTGGGGGCCATGGACACCACCATTTGCATGGGCGCGTCCATCTCCGGCCTCCACGGCTTCAACAAGGCCTCCGGCGGCGAGAACGAGGGGAAAGCTGTGGCCGTCATTGGCGACTCCACCTTCATGCACTCCGGTGTGACGGGCCTCATCAACGTGGCCTACAATGAATCCAACTCCACGGTCATCATCCTGGACAACTCCATCACCGGCATGACCGGGCACCAGCAGAATCCCACCACCGGCTTCAACCTCAAGGGCGACCCCTGCGCCAAGATCGACCTGGAGAGCCTGTGCCATGCGGTGGGGATCAAGCGGGTGCGCGTGGTGGACCCCTACGACCTGGCCGCCTGCGACCAGGCGGTGAAGGAGGAGCTGGCGGTGAAGGAGCCGTCGGTCATCATCTCCCGCCGCCCCTGTGCCCTGCTGAAGTACGTCAGACACCCCGGGCCCATCGAGGCCGACGGGGACAAGTGCGTGGGATGCAAGTCCTGCATGAAAATCGGGTGCCCCGCCATCAGCATCGCGGACGGAAAGGCGGTTATCGACAGCACCCTCTGCACGGGCTGCGGCGTGTGCGCCCAGCTGTGCAAATTTGACGCCCTGGGCGGAAGGAAGGAGGCGTGAGCATGGAGACGAAGAATATTATGATCGTCGGCGTGGGCGGCCAGGGTACTCTGCTGGCCAGCAAGCTGCTGGGCCGCCTGCTGCTGGACAAGGGCTTCGACGTGAAGGTCAGCGAGGTCCACGGCATGAGCCAGCGGGGCGGCAGCGTGGTCACCTATGTCCGCTGGGGGGAGAAGGTCTATTCCCCCATCATCGACAAGGGGCAGGCGGATGTGATCCTCTCCTTCGAGCTGCTGGAGGCCGCCCGGTACACCGAGTACCTCAGGAGCGGGGGGACCATCATCACCAACACCCAGCAGATCAACCCCATGCCGGTTATCACCGGCGCGGCGGCGTATCCGGGAAATCTGGCGGAGAAGATGCGGGAGGCCGGGCTGCGGGTGGATGCGCTGGACGCGCTGGCGCTGGCCGGGGAGGCCGGGAGCAGCAAGGCGGTGAACATCGTGCTCATGGGGCGGCTCTCCAAGTGGTTCGACTTCACCGAGGCGGAGTGGCTGGAGGCCATCGAGCAGAGCGTGCCGCCCAAGTTCCTGGAGATGAACAAAAAGGCCTTCCGTCTGGGACGGCAGGCGGATTGATTCGGCGGCTTTAGGCAGTGCCGGAGAGCGAGCCTCTCCGGCACTTTTTTAATGATCCCTGGAAGGAGGGGGAATATGAGAAGCTTCAGCTATTTCCTGTATGAAAATTTTGACCCCGGCCTGGAAAAGGACCATCCCGGCAACCCCAGACGGATTCTGGACGCCGGGGCGGACGGCTTGCTGTCCCGGGTGGCGGACTTTGCGCCGGGGACCTGTCCCGCCGGGCGGATGCGGGAGGCGTTCGGCGGGGAGGCCGTGGCGCGGCTGACGGCGGCAGGTGCACTGCGGGAGGAGAAGGGCGTTCTTGCCTTTGATACGCCGGTTTTTCTGGAGGAGGACGCATCGGTCCTGCGGGATTTTTCCGCCCGGACGGCGGCGGCGCTGGCGGACCGGCTGTGGGAGATCCGGGAAAAGCTGTGGACCGCCGTAGGGGCGGTCCGGAACGGGTTTGATGAGAGGAGAAATCTGTATCATGTGCTCTGCGGCATGGTCTTTGACGGCCTCTTCTTCGACTGGCTGGACCGAGGGGGGGCCGTCGCTGTCTCCCGGGTCCATCCGGGCGGACTGGACTATCTGTCCGTCATCTATGAGGACTGCCGGGCGCTGCGGGCATTTTCCGACGGGCTCCTGTGCTCCTATAACCGGCTGACCGACGGGAAGACGGCGCTGGAGTCCTTCGGCGATGCGGACGGGGACCGGTTTGACCTCTACCGCTGCTTCCGCCTGCGGGAGCGGGGGGCGCTGCCGGAGCGGTTCGAGGCGGCGGGCCGGCTGCTGGATGCGCTCCCGAGAGGGGAGGAGAAGGGGCTGCTGTTGACGGAGGTACGCTCGCTTTTGGCAGGTCAGGGCTGCCGGGAGGACTGCGCCGCCGTGCTGGATTTGTTCGGATACACGGAGGGCGGGCGGGTATGCGTGCCGGTCTTCTCACAAGAGGATGAGGCCGCCGTCGCGCATGTGGCGGCGCTGGTGGAGGAGGCGCTGTATGGGCCGGTGGAGCGGACCCTGGCGGAGGCGCGGGAGGGGCTGGACCTCACCGCCGTGCGTCACGGCGTTCCGCGGGGGGAGATCGCCAATGAGCTGTACCACGTGCTCTTCGGCGGCATAAACGAGGAGGTGGTGCGGCGGGGGCTGGCAGCCGCGCCGCCCTACAGGACAGGGGAGGGGAGATTCCTGCGGTGTATTGAATGCTAGCGGCGAAGGGTCAGGGTCCCGGCGCAGGCGTCCGCCTCGCAGAGAACGCCCATGGGCAGAGTGACCATGGGGGCGCAGTGGGCGGAGCGGACATTGTATACAATGGGCTTTCCACAGCCGGAGAAGAAGTCGCGCAGCAGCTCCTCGGGGCCGTATTCCGGCCGGTAGGCGTTCCGGCAGGAGGTGAAGGTCCCGAATACCAGGGCGGCGGCGCTGTCCAGCACGCCGTTGTACCGCAGCTGCCAGAGCATCTCCTCCAGGGCGTACACGTCCTCCCCCACATCCTCCAGGTAGAGCACGCAGCCTCTTGCATCGATCTGCCAGGGGGTGCCCAGGGAGGTGGTTACCAGGGACAGATTGCCGCCGGTCAGGCGGCCGCAGGCCCGTCCGGGGCGGAGGACCTTGATCTCCTCCCCGGGGGGATTTTCTACAGGCAGACAGGCCCCCATCTCCAGCGCCGCCCAGAGGCTCCGCCGGGAGAAGGGGTCCTCCGCCCAGTCCAGGGTCCGGTTGGCCATGGGGCCGTGGAAGGTGACGATGCCGCAGCGCTGCTGGAGGGCCAGGTGGAGCGTCGTCACGTCGCTGAAGCCGATGAAGGGCTTTGGGTGGGCGGCGATGCGGGCATAGTCCAGCAGGGGCAGCAGCTGCCATGCGGTGCTGCCGCCCCGGGTGCACCATATGGCGGCGACAGAGGGGTCGGCGAAGCCTCCGCTGATATCGGCGGCCCGGACCGCCGGGGGGGCGGCGGCGTAGCCGCTGGAGGTGGAGGACCGGCAGGATTCGCCGATTCGCACCCGAAAACCCAGGGCCTCCACCTGGGCGGCGATCTTCTCCGCCGGCTGGTCCGCGGAAAGGGGCGAGGAGGGGGAGACCAGCAAAACGGTATCCCCCTTTTTCAGTTTCGGCGGGAATTTCAAGGGTTCTCTTCCTCCTGACACAGATAATCAAAGGCCGCCTGGGCCTCGACGGCGGCGGCCAGGGGCAGGGCCTCCGGGTCCGCTGCGAAATGGGGGTTGTGGTTGGGATAGGTGAAGCCCTTTGCCTCGCTGCCCACCCCAATGTAGAAGTAACAGCCGGGGACCAGGTCGGAGAAATAGCCGAAGTCGTCGGTGCCCAGGGAGGGCTCCGGCAGCTCCAGCACGTTCTCCGGCCCCAGAATCTTTCCGGCGGCCCGGCGGAGGAGCTCCGTCATTTCCGGGGCGTTCCGGCAGCCGGGGTAGCTCTCGAAAATCTCCACCGCCGCCTCCACACCCATGGCGGCGGCTATGCCGGATACGATGGCGCGCAGATCGGCCTTCACCCGCTCCCGGGATTCGCCGCCCATGGTGCGGAGAATCCCGGTGAACCGGGCCTCCTCCGGCAGCACGTTGCCCGCTGTGCCGCTGTGGAAGGAGCCCACCGTCACCACCACCGGCTCCGTGGGGGCGGTCCGGCGGCTGGAGACGGTCTGGAGGGCGGTGATGATTTGGGCTCCCGCCACGATCACGTCCGTGCCCAGGTGGGGTTTGGCCCCGTGGGTCCCCGTGCCCCGGAGCGTGACGGCAAAGGGGTTGGAGGCCGCGCAGATGGGGCCGGATTTTACGGAGACCGTCCCCGTGGGGATGCCGCTCTCCACATGGGCGCAGAGCACTGCGTCCACGGCGGGGTCCTCCATGCAGCCCGACTCGATCATGGGGGCCGCGCCGCCGAGGTCCTCCTCGTCGGGCTGGAAGAACAGCTTCACCGTCCCCGGCATCTCGTGGCGGCGGCTTTGCAGCAGCTCCGCCGCGCCCAGCAGGGCGGCGGTGTGAAAGTCGTGGCCGCAGGCGTGCATCACGCCGGGGGTCCGGGAGGCGTAGGGGAGGCCCGTCTCCTCCTCGATGGGCAGCGCGTCGATATCCGCCCGGAAGCCGATGGTCCGGCCGGGCCGCCCGCCGCGAATGACGGCCACCGTGCCGGTGTCCGCCGCGGCGGTAAAGGGGATGGACATCTCCCTCAGACGGCGGCGGATGAGCTCCGCCGTCTGTTTCTCGCCTCTGCCCAGTTCCGGACAGCGGTGGAGGGCATAGAACAGCTCCTGCCAGGCCGGAGCGAGGGCGAGGGCTTCCGCTTTCAAATTTTCTTGCATGGTGGGCTCCTTTTGGGACTGATTTATCTGTCCATTATATACGGAGGGCGGCCGTTTGTCACGCGTTTTCTCGTCTGGAGGAAAATATGGTTGTCATATTGCGTCCGTTGTGGTAAGATGAGGGTGGGAGCGGCCTGGCTTTGTCCGTCTTCCGCTCCGGCGGTCTGCCGGATACTGCATAGGAGGATGGGAGAAAATACATATGGACAATCATATCTTTCGCGGCGCGGCGCTGGGCTTCAACCGCCAGGACGTCATGGAGTACATCGAAAAGACCCAGAAGGAGGCGGAGACCAACGCCGCCGGTCTGTCGGACCGGCTGGAGGAGGCGCGGCAGGAGCTGGACGCCATGCGCCGGAAGCTGGAGGAGGCCTCCGATGAGGCGGAGGAGCTTTCCCGGGAGTTGGAGGCGGTCCGGCGGGAGTACGAGCAGGAGAAGGAGGCGCGGGAGACGATAGAGGGAAATGCTCTCCGCCTGCAAGCGATGACCCAGAGCCTGGAGGCGGAGAATGCGCGGCTGTCCGGCGAGCTGGAGGAGCTGAGGGGCCAGAGTGAGGCCCTGCGCCAAGAGAAGGAGCGGCTGACCCAGCTGGAGCTGGACGCCCACCGGCGCTCCGACGCGCTGCTGGCCCAGACCCGGGAGGAGGCGGAGCTGCGCCTGTCCGAGGCACAGAAGCGGGCGGAAGACCTGCTCTCCGCCGCCGCGGCCCAGGCTGCGGCAACCACGGAGCAGGCGGAGACCGCCCGGGAGGCCCTGCTGCGGGAGACGGAGGAGACGATCGGCGCCGCCGCCCGGCAGTGCGGCGAGCTGATGGCCGACTGCGAGCGGATCAGCGCCCATATCAGCAGCGAGCTAAGAAAGCTGGACGTGGCCAACACCCAGCTGCCCATCGGGCTGGGACGGATGAAGTCCGGCCTTGCGGAGTTGGTGGAGAAGGCTAAGGAGCGCTAGGCCTTGTTTGAAAAATGTCAAAACGCCCAAGCGAACGCCCTTGAGCATTCCGTCAATTTTCAAACCAGACCTGGAAATACAGCTTCAGGGGGGAGCGGCCGGCAGGGCGGGCTCCCTCCTTGTCCGTCCTCTGCCGGAGGGGGGATTTGACAGGGGCGGTTTGCCATGGTATCATATATCTATTGCATCCCGCGCACGGATAAGGGCCTGGTTTGTATATGGGGGGCGTCTATGAAGCGACAGAAATTTCACGTGGGGCTGCGCACGGTGAAGACCGCCGTGGCGATCATTATCGCCATGCTCCTGGTGGAGCCCTACGGGGCCACAAGCTCCCGGCTGATTTTAGCCATGCTGGGGGCCATGGCGGCGGTGCAGCCTACCTTCAAGGGGTCTGTGGAGGCCTGTGTCACCCAGACCGTGGGGGTGCTGGCCGGCGTGGGCGTGGGGGTTCTGCTGCTGGAGATGCCCACCGGGCCGCTGACCTCGGTGCTGCTGGGGGTGATCTTTCTGATCACCGTCTACAACCTGCTGCCCGGCGGATTTTCTCCCTCGCTGCCCTGCTTTATCCTGGTTATGGTCTGCACCGACGCGGAGATGGCCCCCATCTCCTACGCCCTGGGCCGCATCTGGGATACGGCCATCGGTCTGGGGGTGGGCATGGCGGTGAACATGCTGGTCTTCCCCTACGACAACAGCCGGCAGATTCTGGACACGATGAACGGGCTGGACCGGGACCTGCTCCGTTTTTTGGAGGATATGTTCGACGGGGACGGCCGCCTGCCGGACGCGGACGCCATGAACGGCCGCATCTCCGCCCTGGAGGGGCAGCTGTCCGTCTTCGCCGACCAGCGTCTGCCCCTGCGTCTTCGCCGGAGGCGGCGGGAGCTGGAGCGGTATCAGGCCTGCGAACGCAAGGCCCGAGAGCTGGTCTCCCACCTGGAGGTGCTGTCCCAGCTGGACCGTCCGGGCCGCCTGAGCCGGGAGAACCGCCGCCGGCTGAACGCCTGCGGCGCGCGGATTACGGACGGCCGGGAGCTGGACTCCGTGATGGAAAAGGACGTGGTGACAAACTTCCATGTCGCCCAGATACTCACCCTCCGCAGGGAGCTGCTGGACACGCTGGCGGGCAGATAAAAACTGGAGCGCCCCGGACCGCTGAACGGTCCGGGGCGCTCCAATGCGTATCAGAATAGATACGTCTGCACACAGCCAATCTGCTGCCTGCTCTCATCCCAGCGCGGCGTCCTGGAGCCTGTCGAAGGACGCCATGCACGCATCCACCGTGGCGCCGTTGAGCAGCTCCCGCACAATCAGGCAGGTGTTGCCCCACTGCTCCACCTTCATCCCCGCGTTGGAGCCCAGGACATACACGCCCTCCTCAATTCTGTCGTTGAGCGGCCGCAGGGCAGGCACGCAGTCCACCGATACATTCCGGGAGGGGGAGATAACCCGGTTGGTCTCCGCGTAGAGCTGCAGCGCCTCGTCGGAGACCATGACGTCCAGCGTCTTGGCGGCGTCCTCCGCGTGCTCCGCATTGGCGCCGACGGCGAGGCCCGTCATCGGCATTACAGGCATCTGCCCCCGGCTGCTGGGGAAGCCGATGACCTGCATCTCAAAATCAGTCTTTCCATAGGCGGTCTCCGTGTTCGCCGCGCCCCAGTAGGCCATAACGATGGGCGTTTTCCCCGCCAGAAAGTCCGGGCCCTCGGCCTCGATGGCCTCGCTGACGGCGGCCTTTTCGGCGTCAATATAGCCGCAGTCGATGAGCGTCTGCAGGAACTCGAAGCCGGGGCGCATATAGTCGCTGTACCGGGCCGCCCCGCTGTTGAGGGCCGCGATCTCCGCCTCCGTGTTCCCGCCGTTGTACAAATCCGCGTAGGCCTGGGCGAAGACAAAGGTCTCCAGCCACCAGCGGTTCGCGCCAACAGGGGTCTCGATCCCGTTTTCCTTAAACACCCGGCAGCACTCCAGAAATTCCTCCGGCGTCTCCGGCAGGGCGAGGCCGTACTGGTCAAACAGATCCTTATTGACAAACAGACCATAGGCCACCACCTCCTGGGGAATGGCCACCAGCTTGCCGTCCACCGTGTTGGCGGTCCAGATGATCTCCCGCAGATTTTTGGCGCTGTCCAGCCCCGACAGGTCCATCAGCTTTCCCTCTGCGCCCAGCGTCAGAATGGTGTCCGGGTTGAGCAGGTACAGATCGTCCATATTGCTGCGCGCCCGGTCGAGGGCGACCTCGTCGTAGGTCTTATCCTGATAGTTCTCGGCGGTGTAGGTCTTGTAGGCAACGTTGATGCCCAAGGCGTCCTCCGCCATAGCCACCGTCAGGTCCGATGCGGTTCTGGCGATGTTTTCCGCGTCCGGGTCGGTTTTCTCCATAGGGCTGAACAGGTTGACGACCCGCTCCTCCCGCTCCCTCTCGGGGATCAGATTTTTCACGTCATCCCCCTGGTTTGCGCAGGCTGCCAGCAAAACTGCCAGCGCCGCCAGACACGCGGCGGTCCACCTCTGTGCTGGCGCATGTTTTCTCATAACTATTCCCTTCCTCTGATACATTGTTTGATGACCTTCTTTAGCAGCTCCATATCCAGAGGTTTTGCCACATGGGCGTTCATCCCGGCGTCCAGGGCCGCCTTCTCGTCCTCGGCGAAGGCGTTGGCCGTCATGGCGATGATAGGGATGCGCCCGGCGTCAGCCCGCTCCATAGAGCGGATGGCCCTGGCGGCCTCGTGGCCGTTCATCACGGGCATCTGTACGTCCATCAAAATGGCGTCGAACTCGCCTGCCTCCGCCCGGCGGAAGCGCTCCACCGCCAGACGGCCGTTCTCCATGACCTCGCAGGATGCTCCCTCCAGCTCCAGCAGCTCCTCCAGAATCTCCGCGTTGATCGCGTTGTCCTCCGCGGCCAGGAAGCGTAGTCCCTGCAGGCTGCCGGACTCTTCGGGCTCCGCGCTCTGGGCGCTGCCCGGCTCGGCGTGCATCTCCTCGATCTCCTGCCGCAGCGCGGAGACGAAAAACGGCTTTGTCAGGACGCCTGTGCGGCCATCCACCAGCGCCTCCTCCACGCCATCCGCGTCAAACTCCGACAGGAGCAGAAGGACTGCCCCCTCCGGCAGCGTCCCCCGCAGCGCCGTGACCGCCGGGAGGCCATAGGCTTCCCAGTCCACCACGACCAGATGGTATCCGCCGGCGCGGAGCAGGTCTGCCGCCTCCTCCACGGTGACCGCGGTATCCACCTGTACGCCGGTATCCGCCATTAGCTCCCGGATGTTCTCCCGGCTCTCCGGATCCGCGTCCAGCGCCAGAAGGCGGGAAATTCCCCGTTCCCTCCAGAACTGCAGGTCCGCCGGCTCCTCCAGAGTCCGCAGCTCCAGCTCCACCCGGAACAGGGAGCCCCGGTTTATCTCGCTGAAAACCTCGATGGTGCCCCCCATGAGTTCCACGATGCTCTTGGTGATGGCCATGCCCAGGCCGGTGCCCTGCACCTTGTTCGTGGTGCTGTTTTCCGCCCGGGTGAAGGCGTCGAAGATCGTCTCCAGGTACTCCGGCGTCATGCCGTAGCCGTCGTCCTCCACCTCGATACGGATGTGCTCGTACTGGCTGGAGCGCTGCTTGAGGCCGATGAGGCGGAACCAGATATGGCCGCCCTCCGGCGTGTACTTCACGGCGTTGGAGAGCAGGTTGATCAGAATCTGATTGATCCGCGTCTCATCGCCCACCAGGTACTCGTGCCGGATGCCTGTGGCCTCCAGGTGGAAGGTCTGCCCCTTCGCCTTCGCCATGGGCTGGATAATGGCGTCCACGGAGGAGATCACGTCGTTGAGGGCAAAGCGCTCCAGATTGAGCACGACTTTCCCGCTCTCGATTTTGGACACGTCTAAAATGTCGTTGATGAGGCTGAGAAGGTGCTGGCCGGAGGCGGTGATCTTTTTCGTGTATTCCCGCACCTTGGCCGGATTTCCCGCGTCCTTGGCTAGGAGTGTGGTGAACCCCAGCACCGCGTTCATCGGCGTGCGGATGTCGTGGGACATATTGGAGAGGAATGTTGTTTTGGATTCACTGGCGATCTGAGCGGCCCGCAGGGCCTCCGCCAGCTGCTGGCTGTGGAGCTTCCGCTCCGCCTCCCGCTCCCGGCGCAGCTTATCCTGCTGCCTCCAGCTGAGGTAGTACAGGACGATGGACAGGAAAAAAGCCGCCAGCATGGAGATTACGACGAAAAAGATGTTTTGTTTTACGGTTTCGCCCTCCTGCTGGATGGCCTCGACAGGTACATAGCCGGCCAGGAAGATGGTGCCGTCATTGACCGACCACATATAATTGAGGGCGCGAACCTCCCGTATATCGTGGTAAAACAGGATATCCCGGCCGGTCTCCAGGCAAGCCGCCACCTCCGCCTGAATGTCCGGGTCCTGAATATTGTTCGCCCGGTAAAAGTCGGCCAGATTCAGATGTCCCGCGCTGCGCTGTCCCATGCCCTTTGGCTTCAGGACGAACCGCTGGCTTTCCGCGTCCATGATATACAGTGTTGCCTGCTTGTTGTAAAACCCGGCGGGGAGGGACCTGTCTATGGCGTCATAGATATATTCGGCGTATAGGGTCCCGATCTCTTGGTCATTCCGCATAACAGGGCATTTTACGGTGTAGGACCATGTGCCCATGTAATTCAGATAGGACTGTGAGATGGGCAGTCCGTTTATTGTTCCGCCCGCGGAGAAGTCCAGGTTCTCCTCGGTGAATACCTCGCCGGTGTTGGACAGTCCGACGGATTCTCCGGAGAGAATCAGCGACAGCTTTGACATCGTCTGGTTTCTTTCACAGGCGAGAATATATTCCTCCGGGTCGTCGGCCTTGGCGACCTCCTGAGCGGTCAGGGTCAGAAACTCCGCCTCATTTCGCAGGATGGCCTCGATGGTGTACTGGATCAGGTCCAGGCTTTCGCTCAGGTTCTGGATGGCTGCCGAGGACATCTCCCGGGTTATTTTCCGTGAGACGGTGTACACCACCGTCCCTAAAATACAAAAAAAGAGTACAATAGAGAAAAGCAGGGAGAACCCCTTCGGTTTATTTCTGCTGTTTTGCTTCCCTTTCATAGACAAATCTCCATTCCGGCGCTCTGAAAGGCGGCGCGGGGGATTTAAATGGCGGGCGGTTCCCCCGGCGCCTGTGGGGCGTGCTGCGTCCGGCGCCGCCCCTACATTATACTATTTTTTTGTTTTAGGGTCAATAGCGTCTGTGGAGGGGACTGGATAATTGTGGGAAAAGACTTGGGGGCGGCAGCGCCCCGCCGCTCTCAGGCGGCGCGTCCCTCTTGTATTTTTCCTCCAGTCGTGGTACAATCAGGCGAAAACAGCCCTGGAGGTACGACCGATGCGGATGCGGAAGAAAAAAAATCTCATACCCAGAATGGAGAGATGTGCGGCCTGCCATGTGCGGGACGGCTTCGCCCTGCGGGGGCGGTGGCGGGAGATGCTGATGCCCCGTGCGAGGGAGCTGCGCGTGGAGCTGGGCTGCGGCAAGGGGCGCTTCACAGCGGAGACGGCCCGGCTGCACCCGGAGATCCTGTTCATCGCTATTGAGAAGGTCCCGGACGCCATGGTGGTGGCTATGGAGCGGGCCATGGAGCTGGAGCTGAAGAATGTGTTCTTCGTGGTGGGGGACGCGGCGCTGCTGCCGGACTACTTTGCGGAGAACGAGGTGGACCTGATCTACATCAACTTCTGCGACCCCTGGCCCCCCAAGGGGCAGGCCAAGCGCCGGCTGACCCATCGGGGCTTCCTGGAGCTGTACCGCAAGGTGCTCGGAAGCGGCGGTCAGGTCCACTTCAAAACCGACAACCAGCCCCTTTTCGAGTTCTCCCTCCTGGAGTTCCCGGAGGCGGGCTACGAGCTGTCGGAGGTGACCCGGGACCTGCACGGGGACGGCCCCCAGGGGGTCATGACCGACTATGAGGCCAAGTTCTACGGGGAAGGGCTCCCCATCAACCGCTGTGTGGGGAGGCTGCTGCCCAGGGGATAGAGGGGCGCTTTTCCACGCATCCTATCGACAGCCCACCGCCTGCGCCGCAGGCGGCTTTTTTTGAAAATTCCTCTTGACAAATACCCCTGGAGGGTATATCCTGTTCACAGGAGAAGAAATACCCCGGGGAGGTATACGGATGGACAACTGCTGCCACAGCGACAAGACCAGGGTCCGCAGCGACGAGGAGCTGAAGAGGCTCTGCAACCGCCTCAGCCGCATTGAGGGTCAGGTGCGGGGCCTGCGGGAGATGCTGCAAAAGGACGTGTACTGCACGGACATACTGGTCCAGGTTTCCGCCGTCAGCGCCGCGCTGAACAGCTTTAGCAGGGAGCTGCTGAGCGAGCACCTGCGCACCTGCGTGGCGGAGGGCATCCGCCGGGGGGACGACGCCGTCATCGACGAGCTGTCCGCCGTGCTGCAAAAACTTTTGAAATAGGAAGAAAGTCGGGTGATTTCCCAATGAAACAGACCTTTAGTGTAACCGGCATGACCTGCTCCGCCTGCTCCGCCCACGTGGAGAAGGCGGTGGGGCGGGTGCCGGGCGTGTCCCAGGTCAGCGTGAATCTGCTGTCCAACTCCATGCAGGTGACCTATGACGAGGCCGCCGTGACGGCGGATGGCATCATTGCCGCCGTCACGGCCTCCGGCTACGGGGCCTCTCTGCCCCCCCGGGCGGGGGGACGGCGCGTGGCGGCTCCCAGGCGGGAGAACGCCGCCGCCGGGGAGCTGGGAGAGATGAAGCGCCGCATGGTGTGGTCCTTCGCGTTCCTGCTCCCTCTCTTCTATATCTCCATGGGCCACATGATGGGCGCGCCCCTGCCCGGGTTCCTGACGGGGATGGAGAACGCCCTGGCCTTCGCCTTCACCCAGCTGCTGCTGACCTTGCCCATCATGTACCTCAACGACAAGTATTACAAGGTGGGCTTCAAGACGCTGTTTCGCGGCGCGCCCAACATGGACTCCCTCATCGCCGTGGGCTCCGCCGCCGCCGTGGTATACGGGGTGTTCGCTATCTACCAGATCGGCTGGGGCCTGGGCCATGGGGACATGGAGCTGGTGGAGAAGTACCACATGGATCTGTACTTCGAGTCCGCCGGCATGATCCTGACACTCATCACCCTGGGCAAATACCTGGAGACCCGGTCCAAGGGCAAGACCGGCGAGGCCATCAGCCGCCTTATCGATCTGGCTCCCAAGACCGCCAGCGTCCTGCGGGACGGCGGCGAGGTGGAGATACCCGTGGAGGAGGTGGCGATCGGGGACCGCATTGTGGTCCGCCCGGGCCAGTCCATTCCCGTGGACGGCGTGATCGTGGAGGGGACCTCCGCCGTGGACGAGAGCGCCCTCACCGGCGAGAGCCTGCCCGTGGACAAGGGGGTGGGGGACAAGGTGGCCGCCGCCTCCATCAACAAGTCCGGTTCCTTTACCTTTGAGGCCCTGCGGGTGGGGGAGGACACCACTCTGGCCCAGATGATCCGCCTGGTGGAGGAGGCCTCGGGGTCCAAGGCCCCCATCGCCAAGCTGGCGGACAAGGTGGCGGGGGTGTTCGTCCCCGTGGTCATGGTCATCGCCGCCCTGTCGGCCGCCGTCTGGCTGATCGCGTCCCACTCCGTCACCGCCGCCCTCACCGCCGGCGTGTCGGTGCTGGTGATCTCCTGCCCCTGCGCGCTGGGGCTGGCCACCCCGGTGGCTATCATGGTGGGCGCGGGCAAGGGGGCTGAGAACGGCATCCTGGTCAAGTCCGCCGAGGCACTGGAGACCCTCCATGCCATCGACACCGTGGTTCTGGACAAAACCGGCACCCTCACCCGCGGAAAACCCCAGGTCACTGACATACTCCCGGTGGAGGGACTGTCGGAGAACGCTCTGCTGGGTCTGGCCGCCTGTCTGGAGGCCCCGTCGGAGCACCCGCTGGGCGGGGCCGTTGTGGAGGAGGCCGCCGCCAGGGACCTGCCCCGGCAGGAGGTGAGCGACTTCCAGGCCGTCCATGGCCGGGGGGTTCAGGCATCGCTGGGCGGCCACGCCTGTCTGGCGGGTAACCGGGCCATGATGGAGGAGGCGGGGATCGATCTCGCCCCCTGGCTCCCCCGGGCGGAGGCCCTGGCGGGGGAGGGGAAGACGCCCCTCTACTTCGCCAAGGATACCGCGCTGCTGGGACTCATCGCCGTGGCCGACACGCCCAAGCCCACCAGCCGCGACGCTGTGGCCGCCTTCCGCACCCTGGGGGTGGATGTAGTCATGCTCACCGGCGACAACCGCCGCACGGCGGAGGCCATCGGCCGGGAGCTGGGCGTCACGGAGGTGATGGCCGAGGTTCTGCCCCAGGACAAGGAACGGAAGATCGCGGAGCTCCAGGGCCAGGGGAAGAAGGTGGCCATGGTGGGCGACGGCATCAACGACGCGCCGGCCCTGGCCCGGGCGGACGTGGGATTGGCCATCGGCGCGGGCACGGACGTGGCCATCGAGAGCGCGGACATCGTGCTGATGAAGAGCGATCTGTTGGATGCGGCCGCCGCCGTGGAGCTCAGCCGCGCCACCATCCGGAACATCAAGCAGAACCTGTTCTGGGCCTTTTTCTACAACACCTTGGGCATCCCCCTGGCGGCGGGCGTGTTCTACTACTTCCTGCACTGGCAGCTCAACCCCATGTTCGCCGCCGCCGCCATGAGTCTGAGCAGCGTGACGGTGGTGTCCAACGCCCTGCGGCTGCGGCTTTTCAAGAGCCGCTTCCGCTCCGCCGCCCCCTCGGCCGGTGAGACCGGGACCGCCTGCACGGCGGGCTGTCCCGTTGCGCTCCAAGCGATAGAAGACGATCAAGAACAAGGAGGAACTGACACAATGACAAAGACCATGAAGATCGAGGGCATGATGTGCGCCCACTGCTCCGGCCGGGTGGAGAAGGCCCTCAACGACCTGCCCGGCGTCACCGCTACGGTGGATCTGGCCGCGGGCACTGCCGCCGTCACCGGCGACGTCTCCGACGAGGCCCTCACCAAGGCTGTCGCCGACGCGGGCTACACCGTCACGGGCATCGAGTAAATCCCGGTATATGCGCAGCGGGGGGCGGGGTCCATCTGGACCCC
>CAJTYO010000027.1 GCA_910584045.1 uncultured Oscillospiraceae bacterium
TTGTGGCAGATGCCATTATCGTACCAACAGCAGTTATAGCAGTTTCCCATCATGTTGTCGTCCTCCCAAAATAAAAAGTAGTCGGCCTGCCGAAGTCGGCTGCGGCGACTTCGGTTGGCTCCTGCCTGCACAGCCACTATCCTGGGTCAGGGGTGAGCGAAGCGAAAGCAAAAAATTTTTCCCAGGTCTGCACCAGACCTGGGAAAAGAACAATAGGGAAAAATTTTTTGTGGCCCTTGACGCTGGATCGTTGCTGTGCCACCGTTCCGGCTCTGCCGGAACTCCTCTTCCCCTGGGCACTGCGTCTCTAGGCACTTTGTAACACAACCGCATGATTGCTGCCGGGCGTCCGGATTTGTTTTTGTGTTACGCTTTCCTTTCTATCTTTATAAATCGTTTATCTTTTTTCTTGATACTTTCGTTCTAAATGTCCAAATTCTTCTTGACATTTGCCCGGCTTTTGAAGGTGGCGGACCTTCGGAAACGAGGGAACCGGGGCCGACGCCTCAAAAAACCTGGGACACCGAAAGGAGTGAAAGAAGACGGACGGTGATCTAATGATCAGGAAGTGTGTGTTCAGGAAACTCAACTGACTTTTTCGGCAGGTTGAGGGCGGAGACCAGTAGGTCTCCGCCCTCAACACCCCAAAACCGATTCCGCGTCGCCGTCAGATTTCTAAATTGGCGTAGGCGTTCAGACTGCTGTCCCCCCGAGTTCCGGCCAGGAACTCATAGTACGCCTGACTGCCGATCATAGCCCCGTTATCTCCGCACAGAGACAGAGGCGGCAGGTATAGCCTGACCCCCGCCTCCCGGCAGGCCCGTTCCAGGTCCCCCCGGATGGTCTGGTTGGCAGCCACGCCGCCTGCGACTGCTAGGCCAGTGCGCCCCGTCCGCCGTATAGCCTCCATGGCACGGGGAACCAGCTCGCCGCTGACCGCTGCCGTCACCGAGGCCGCCAAACTGGGCAGATCCAGTATCTCTCCCTTCTGTCCGGCATTGTGGATCAGATTTACTGCCGCCGTCTTTAATCCGGAGAAGGACATGTCCAGCGCATTGTCTGCGATCTTTGCCCGAGGTAGGGGATATTTCTCCGGGTCGCCCCCCCGGGACAAGTCCTCGAGGGGTTTCCCGCCGGGGTAGGGCAGGCCCAGCACCCGGGCAATTTTGTCGAAGCACTCCCCCGCCGCATCGTCCCGAGTCGCCCCCAGAATAGTCATGTCCGTGTACCCGGCAACATCCACCAACATGGAGTTGCCCCCGGAGATGCACAGGGCCAGAAAGGGCGGCTCCAGTTCCGGGAAGGCCAGATAGTTGGCGGCGATATGTCCCCGAAGGTGGTGGACGGGAATCAGAGGCTTTCCCAGGGCCAGAGCGGCGCTCTTAGCGAAATTCACAGCCACCAGCAGGGCCCCGATGAGCCCCGGACCATATGTTACCGCAACCGCGTCTATCCCTCCTCGCGTCACCCCGGCCTCCGCCAGGGCCCGGTCCGTCAGGGCGGCGACGGCCTCCACGTGCTTACGGGAGGCGATCTCCGGCACCACGCCGCCATAGAGGGCGTGTACGTCCACCTGTGACAGTATGGCGTCGGAGCGTATGATCCGACCATCCTCCACCACCGCGGCAGCAGTTTCGTCACAGGAGGATTCAAAGGCTAAAATCAGCATATGACTTACTTCCCCAACTCCCTCGTTTTTTCTGCAGCGGCAATCACCGCATCCATGACCGCCCCTCGAAACCCCTGCTGTTCCAGGACTCGGACCCCGGCAATGGTGGACCCACCGGGGGAGCAGACCGCGTCCTTGAGCGCCCCGGGATGCTCCCCGGAGGATAGCTGCAAGGCGGCGGTGCCCCGCACCATCTGTGCGGCATACAACAACGCCTTCCGCCGGGGCAAACCGCAGGCCACACCGCCATCCGCCAACGCCTCCAGCAGCTGGCAGACAAAAGCCGGGCCGCAGCCGGCCACGGCACTGCCCGCATCGATGAGCCGCTCCTCCAGCCGGTCGATGACCCCGGCTCCGGCCATGGCTTCCGTAAAGGCGTCCAGCTCCTCCGCCGTCACCATTTTGTTGGCGTCGCAGAGGATCACCCCTTCCCCTGCGGCACAGGGGGTGTTGGGCATGATACGGATCACGGGGTACGCGCCCCCTGCCATGGCGGCCACGCGCTCCATGGTTAATCCCGCAGCCATAGTCACCAGGATGAACCGGTCTGTCCGCCCGGCGAAAACGGGGCCCAGCTCCGCCAGCAGGGTCTCCATCATCTGGGGCTTCACCCCCAAAAAGACGTACTTGCCCTCCTCAGCCGCCTGCCGGGGCGTACCATGGGCGCAGCGCAGCTCTGAAGCCAGCACCTCCGCCTTGGCGGGTGTGCGATTGGACAGCAGTATGGCCTCCGGCGGCAGCCGCCGCGCTGCCGCCCGGGCCAGGGCGGCGCCCATATTACCGGTGCCGATGAAGGAGAAGGTTGACATATACGCGTACCTCCCGGGATAATTTTTCTGTTGACTGATACAAACGCGCGACCCCCGCCGCCTGGTTTGGCGGCGGGGGTCATATAAATGGCACGCCGCCGAAACGGGATCGTCCCTGCCTGAAGCCGGCTAGATCATCAGACTGCGAACTGTTCCCGCACCCGCCGGCGCGGTTTTCTCCCCCGCGGGGGAGAAAGGGTTTCCGCAAGTATCATATCATATTCGAGGCCGTTCGGCAATAGGTAATTTTCGTTATTTCCATTTTATGGGGAAATTATTCCGCTGCCGCCAGATCCTCCCGCCACGCCGCCAGGTCCAACTGGGTCACGTATCCCAGCTCCACCAGGGCGTTCAGAGTGTTGGTCATGGAGGGGGACAGATAGACCGGCTTGTACCACACTTTGTAGGACGAATCACGCCAGCCCATATGTAAGCAACACTCCAGCTCAAGGTAGAAGCGGGAACCGCCCCTGTCCCAGCCGCCGGAAAACTGCAGCACATCTCGGGCGGGGATATTTCCCTCCGCCGCATCCCTTTGCAAGGCTTCATAAATGACCAGGGTCTCCGTGTTCCTTCCGCCGGCGTGGTCCATGCTGTTTGCGTAGCCCTCCACCATGTAATCGCATATAATGCTGATACTGTTCACCTCCGCGCCCTCGGGGAGGGTGACATCGGCAGCACGTACCACCGGGTCCTGATAAAATTCTGCCAGAAGGTTGTCGTAGGTCCCCGCCGTGTTCACCCGATCCCTACTCAGCCACAGGTCATAGGCCCGCTCCAGCTTCGTCCCATCCCGCAGCTGGTAGACCAGACGCACAAAGTGGCTGAAGGCCTTACCTTCTTCGGCGATAAAATCGGGGGCATAGGCGCGGATATACGCCCGGTCGTCCACGATGGCCTGATGAAACTGCCGCACATGCTCCACCACCGCCGGATTATCCTCAGCCTTAAAGGGGCCGCTCTCCAGGCCGCGGTCCCACAGCGACACGCTCTCGATCTCCTCCAATGCCGGAACCCTGCGCTCTACGCCGAACGCGTCCACGCTGACCAGCAGGCACAGCACCGCTGCGCCCGCAGCTACGATCAGCCCGCCCCGCCAGCTGCCCCTAAACACCCGCAGGGACTTCTCCAGCAGCATGGAGGCGGCATAGTACCCCAGCAGGCCACCCAGGAAGAGGCACACGCCCATGGGTACCCGGTCAGCATAGTACCGGTGCTGGAAGATGGGGGCCCACAGCAGCTCGAACAGCAGCCGCCCGATGGTCAGCCCACTCAGCAGAGCCACACCGTACCGGAATACCGGCCTGAGCCACCGGAAGGCCACCACGTCCCCGGCACGCTCACTGTGCCGGCATCTGTAGAGGAACCAGGCCAGAGCCAGCATCCCCAAGCCCGCCAAGGCATACAGCGCCACCGCCCACAGGCCCTGGAGCTGACAGGATGCCAGCGCCCCGTCCGGCAGATACTCGAACTGAGCGTGGAAGCTCGCGTATATCTGTACCACCGGAGAGAGAAAGCCCAAGTGCCTCGTCGGCCCGACGCCCAGCAGGAACGCCTCCACCAGACTGGTGGTGAGCATCTCCAGGATGGTGGCCAGGAAGTTGGCCAGCAGATAAAATACCGGCAGCACGAAGGCGTGACCCGTCAGCATGGCGCATAGGGACGCCATGCCGGTAAACAGCACCGCGATCATCAGCACCGCCGCCACCGTATTTACCACAGCCACCAGATCGAAGAATCTCCACCCCAGGGCAAGCAGGCACAGCAATCCCCCCGCTACCGCGTAGGGGATCAGTACCATGGCCAGGGCCGATACCGTGTTGGTGACGAACAGACACGTCCGGTCCACCGGCAGGGCGTGCATCAGCCCCGTGGCCCGGGCGTTATACAGCCAGCCCCACACCGCCATGACGCAGAGGATGGCATAGCCGCAGGTGAAGCCGGGGACGAAGTAGGTCGCGATCTGGTAAAGTCCCCTGGCGAAGTCCACACCGGCAGATATCTGCGCCTGCCGCTGCAGCAGGGACAGCAGAAGGTACAGCGGAGCCATGGCCCCCACCAGAGACACGCCGCCCCACATGGGCCAGAAGCGGCTCAGATTTTTCCGGAACAGGGTCCGGTTAAAGAAGAATCTCTTTGACGGCATACTGCTCACCTCCCAGCTCATAGATGAAGATCTCCTCCAAGCTAAGGGGCAGAGCCTCCAGCATCAGAGGGCTGTACTGTTTCATCCTATCCGTAATCGCTGCCGCCGTCCCCCGAACGATGTAGGTGTATACCCGACCCACGTGAGAGGTGTGCAGCACCTCCAGCTCCCGGGGCAGCACCGGAGCCTCCCCCGGCTTCCAGACGGCCTGGAGCTTGACAATATTCTCCTGTAAATCCGAGAGGCTGCGCTCCAGCAGGACCTTCCCCCTGTTCATGATGCCCACGTGATCGCACACGTCCTCCAGCTCCCGCAGGTTGTGGGAGGAAACCAGTACGGTGGTGCCGTACTCCGAGACGTCGGCCATCATCAGGCTCCATACCTGCCTTCGCATAACCGGGTCCAGGCCGTCCACCGGCTCGTCCAAAATGAGGTATCTGGGCCGGCAGCACATGGTCAGCCAAAAGGCCGCCTGCTTCTGCATCCCCTTGCTCATGCGGCGGATAGGTGACTTCTCCGGCATGGTGAAAACCTCCCGAAACCTCTCGTACCGGTTTGTGTCGAAGCTGGGGTAAAAGCCCCGGTAAAACCGCATCATATCTGCGATGGTGGCAGAGGGGAAATAGTACCAGTCGTCCGCAATGGCGGCCACCAGGGCCTTCTTCTCCGGATTTTCATAGACCGGCCGTCCCTCCACCAGCACCTCGCCGCTGTCGGGGCGGTAGATGCCGGTGATGTGGCGGATAACCGTGGACTTGCCCGCGCCGTTGGGTCCCACCAGGCCGTAGACCCCGCCGTCGGGCGCGGTAATGCTGGCCCCGTCCAGAGCGGTGAAGCCATCAAAGGTCTTTATTACATTTTTTACTTCAATCATTGTCCCACCCCCTCGTGTATCAGCGCAATGATCTCTCTGTCTCCCAGCCCTAAATAGCGCAGCTCCGCCGTCAGCTCCCACAGGCGTTTGACCAGCTCCGCCAGCCGGTCCGGGTCAGCCTCCCGTCCCTGGGCGGCAAAGCAGCCCTTGCCCGGCACGGAGTAGACAAAGCCCTCGGCCTCCAATTCGGCGTAGGCCCGCTGGATGGTATTGGGGTTGATGGCCAGGTCCACGGCCATGGATCGCACCGACGGCAGCTTTTCATCCGGTTCTAGGGCGCCTGTGACGATCATGCGGCGCAGGCCGTCCTTGATCTGCCCATAGATGGGCTTGGAATCCCGGTAATCCAGCGTCAGCAAAAAATCCCCTCCCTCCTCCGTTTTGTACCAGCAGCTTGTGTTTCTTTCATGCTTCCATCCCCCAGACTGTACTAGCTCGCATAGTACAGTCCACTATACAGGATTCCCATTCCCCGGGCAAGGGAGAAACGTGGAAGAATACTTTAAGGATTTCTTAACCCGGCCCTGAAAAGAAAAAGAGGCCGAAGGCCCCTTTTTCTGCGCTCATTCCGCCGCGCGGGTGACATCGTTGATCCATCTCCTGCTGCGAAAGCGGAGCAGGCCAATGGGGCACTTGCACAGGTTTTCCGCCTGCATGGCAATACACACCGCCCAGGTGGGCGCGTGGAGGACCAGTCCGGCCAGAGCCATCAGCGGGATGGCTGTCAGCCACAGAGGCCCCACGTCGATCAGCGAGGCCACCTTGGCATCGCCCCCCGCTCGGAGCACGCCTGTGATGTTGGTAATGTCGAAGGCCCGCATAGGCATAAACACCGCGTAGATAACCGCCAGGCACGTGGCCGCCTCCACCGCGCCGGGGGCCAGCTTGAACAGCGGGAACAGCACCGGCCGGAAGAAAGTGGGCAGCAGGGTCAGCAAAAACAACATCACCACCCCGCCGGTGAGCATGGAGGCCAGCAGCAGCGTCCAGCTCACGTCATAGACCCGCTGCCGGTCATGGCCCTGGCCGATCTCCTTGCCCACAATGACCGCCGCAGCCGCCGCGATGCCGAAGCAGACTACGGTGGAGATGCGGTCAATGTTGCCGATGAGAGCGTAGGCGGCCAGCATGTCCTGGCTGTTGTCCATGTGGCCCATGATGACCGTGAGCATGGAGGTGCCCACGCTCCACATAGCCTCGTTGCCCACCACGGGGGCGGAATAGCGGATGAAGCTGTGCAGAATCCGTCTTCCGGGCCGCAGGACGCAGCTCCAATAGATTGGCAGCCGCCTGCTGCGCAGGACGAAAACCACCGCCACGGCGAACTCCACCACCCGGCTGATAAGAGTAGCCGCCGCAGCCCCGGTGACCCCCATGGCGGGAGCGCCGAACTTACCGAAAATCAGCACGTAGTTCAAAAAGGTGTTCACGCACATGGATACGCCGTAGAGCAGCATGCCAAAGGCGGGGAACTCCGTGCTTCGCTGTACGCCGGCGTAGATGCTGCTGACGCCGTTGAGGATGTAGGAGAAGCCGACAATCTGAATGTAGCTGGTGGCCAGGTCCACCAGCTCCTGGTTGGGGGTGATAAGGCGCAGCACCTGGGCAGGGAAGAAGAAGGTGATGAGGGCCAGAGTGGTGGAAAAGCCGGTGACGGCATACAGGGCCACGCCCATACAGCGGCTGATATTTTTCATATCGCTCCGCCCCCAGTACTGACTGACCAGGACGGCCATACCGCTCTGGAAGCCAAAGATCACAATCTGAATGATGAAAACGGGGACATTGGCGGCGGTCACCGCCGCCATCTCCGCGTTCCCCAGCAGGCCCACCATAAACGTATCGGCGAAGCCCAGAGAGGTGGTGATGATGTTTTGCAGGATCATGGGCGCAGCCAGCGTCCACAGCCGCTTATAGAAGCCGGGTTCCCGGCGCAGTGCGCGAAGCATAAGGACCTCCTTAAATAATGAACTGCCGCCCCTTCACGGGGCCGGCTACAGCATGGGGAACCGTCTTTCACGGTGCTCTGCCAAGGCCTCCGCCAGGGCGTCGATGTCCTCCCGGGTCGTCTCCGGTCCGAAGCTGATCCGCACGGTACCGGCGGCGGTCCGCTTGTCCAGACCCATGGCAGTCAGCACGTGGCTAGCCTTCCCACGGTGGCAGGCGGAGCCGGCGGAGATATAGATACCCCTCCCGTCCAACTCACTGACAATGTTCTGGCTGGGATACCCCGGCAGGGAGACGGACAAAATGTGGGGCGCGTCCCCCGGTCCCACAAAACGCAGGTCCGGGATAGCGGCCAGACTCTCCCGGGCGCAGTCTCGGCAGGCGGCCATATGGGCGCAGATTTCCTCCTGCCGCGCCATGCGCAGCTCCGCCGCCTTGGCAAAGCCCGCAATCTGGGCCGTGGCCTCGGTGCCGGGGCGCAGGCCGCTCTCCTGTCCGCCGCCGAAGAGCAGGGGCAGAGCGTTTTTGGCCTGCCCGCCGATGTATAGGGCTCCGATCCCCTTGGGCCCGCCTATCTTATGAGCGGAGAGAGTGATGTAATCCGCCTCCAGGCCCCTGGCGGTGCAAGGAACCTTCAGAAATCCCTGGACTGCGTCGGTGTGGAGCAGAGCGGGCCTGTCCCGAAGCCCGGCGGCGATCTCCGACACCGGGAGTACCGCCCCTGTCTCATTGTTTACCAACATCACGCTGACCAGAGCCGTGTCCTCCCGGACGGCCGCCAGCACGGACTGGGCGGAGACCCGACCCTCTCCGTCCGGCTTCACATAGGTCGCGGTATAGCCCTCCCGCTCCAGCTGCTTCACGCACTGGAGCACGGCGCTGTGCTCCACGGCGGTAGTGACAATGTGCTTCCCCGTCCGGCGGTTCTGGTACAGCGCCGCCCGGATGGCCCAGTTGTCCCCCTCGGTGCCGCAGGAGGTGAAGACCACCTGCTCCGGGCGGCACTCCAGGGCGCGGGCCAGCACGGCGCGGCCTCTCTCTACTATGTCCCGCGCCTCACGGCCCGGGCCGTACTGGGCGGAGGGGTTGCCGAAGTGTTCCGTTAAAACCGACGCCATTGTCTCCGCGACCTCCCGGGGGACAGGGGTCGTGGCGGCATGATCCAAATAATGCATATGGCTTTCTCCTTTTCCCTCTGCCCGCGGAGCGGCCAAAATTGTGTGCATTCGGACAAGGCTGTATGTCTGTGGGCGGCCTTACCCTGTTTCCGCCCCCGTCCGGAGTGGGCGGTTCACCCCCTCGGACAGCGAGGCTTTGTCTGCTGAATGATCCACTGAAACCGCTCCTGACTGGGCAGTCCGGCGCGCTTCTCCCTGGACGGGAAGCACTTGTCAAAGGCATCTGCCTCCGCTGGGTCCATCTGAAAGCTTTCGCTCTCCGCAAAATACCCCTCGCAGTCCGCCAGCGCCCCGGTCCGCAGCTCAAGCGCCTGTAAGGAAATAATAAACACGCCCCAGGCCGTCCCGATACCGTACCGCTCCGCTGGAACGAAGCCGAACCGGCTGTAGTAGTCCGGGTCGCCAAAGATCAGAATGGCGGCGTATCCCAGCTCCCGGGCCAGCTCCTTTGTACGTTCGATCAGCGCGCCGCCTACGCCCTGCCCCTGGAAGGCCGGGGCTACGGCCAGAGGGCCGAAGCACAGGACCTCCCGCTCTCCGCCCCGGTCCAGGACGATCCTGGCCCTGGTATACATGATATTCCCAACAACGATCCCGTCGTGGACAGCCACATAGTCCAGCTCCGGCACAAAATCCTGGGAATCCCGCAGAATATGGGCCAGATAGTGCTCGCCGCACCCGGGACCGTGGTGATTCCAGAAGGCGTCTCTGGTCAGCTCCTCCACCGCGCGGAAGTCAGCGGGACCCTCGGGACGAAGTTCAATCGGCAGCATAGATATATCTCCTCGTATGTTAAACTCCCACTTGTCAGGGGCATAGATGTATATTATAATGGTGGAAAACGCAATGAAAGGAAAGGGCTCTTATGCACGCGAGCGATTTGCGGATCCTTCCCTACACCCAGGATCAGCTTGCGGACGTACTGGACTTTGAGCGCCGCCTCCGGGAGGAGGAAAACTTCTGGGGTTGGGAGATCGATGAGGCCTATAACGCCGCCGTGCAGCAGAGCTTTCAAGATCCCCGCTTCGCCAACGCCCTGTCCCTGTTGGCCTATCGGGAGGGACAGGTGGTGGGGCGGATTGACGCCGTCCTGATCTGCAGCCGTTTTGACGGGTCGGTGAGGGCCTACCTGGACTGGCTCTGCGTGTTGAAGAGCCAGCGGCACAACGGCACGGCCCAAGCCCTGATGGCGGCGCTGCGCCGCCGTTTGAGAGAGGCCGGGGCAAATATCCTTATCGGCCTTATCGCTGCCAATCCGGAGGCTCAGAGGTTTTACCGATCCATGGAGGGAGCGAAGATACAAGATGAGGGTATCTGGATCGACCTGTGAAAGGAGCAGAACATGAACATTACACTAAAGCCTGCCGATGTCCGAGACTTGGACGCCATAGCAGACCTGTACGGCGCGGTGTGCGACGGCCTGGCGGACAAGCCCTGGAATCCCGGTTGGCGGCGGGACGCTTTCCCCACCCGAGAGGACGCTGCGCGGTATCTATCCGGCGGATGGGGGTACGTGGCTTGGGCAGGCGGCGCGCCGGCGGGCTTCATTGCCGTCACACCCTTTCCCAATGCGGAGGGGGAGCCCGCCGCCCCGTCCCCTGAAACGAAGGAGGCGCTCTATATCCATGTCCTGGCCGTCCACCCGGGCTATCAGCGGCAGGGCGTGGCTTCCATTCTGCTGGACCGCGCCGGGGCGCTGGCCGGGCAGGAGGGTGCTAAGGCCCTGCGCCTCTACGTCTGGGAGGGCAATACGCCCGCCATCCGAACCTACGAAAAAAGCGGATTCCTTCGGCTGGGCCGGGAGGACATCGGATTGGGTGAGTTCGGTCTGGACTGGTTTTATCTGTACGAAAAGCAGCTGAGCCAATAGTTCAGTCACAAAGGCAGGCTAATTTTTAATTATATCATATTTTTCAGAAAAAAACAAGGGGACTGGGCATGAATATAGCCATCTACACCTTAGGCTGCAAGGTGAACCAATACGAAACCGCCGCTATGGAGCGGGAATTGATAGCCCGAGACCACAACCTGGTTCCCTTCGAGGGTCCTGCGGACGCCTATATCATCAATACCTGTACTGTTACCGCCGTCAGCGACAAGAAGTCCCGTCAGATGATCCGCCGCGCCCGGAAGCAGTCTCCCAGCGCTGTGGTGGCCGTCTGCGGCTGCTATCCTCAGACCCACCCCCAGGAGGTGCGGGACCTGGACGTGGACCTGATCGCTGGTACGGGGGATCGGATAAAGTTCCTGGACCTGCTGGAGAGCGCCGCACGGGAGCGGGAGCCGGTGGTGAACCTGGATGAAGCCCATCGCCGCCGGACCTTCGAGGTCCTGCCCGCCGGTGGGCTGACGGCCCGGACCAGGGCTATGCTGAAGGTGGAGGACGGGTGCGTCAACTTCTGCTCCTACTGCATCATCCCATACGCCCGGGGGCCGGTACGTTCCCTCCCCCTGGAGACGACGGAGGAGGAAGTACGCCGTCTCCGCGCCGAGGGCTACCGGGAGCTGGTGGTCACGGGTATCGAGATTTCCTCCTGGGGTCGGGATCTGCCGGGACAGCCGCCTCTTATCGAACTTCTGGAGACCATCTGCCGGGAGTCGGGGAATATGCGCGTCCGACTGGGATCTCTGGAGCCCAGAACCATCACGGAGGCCTTTTGCCGCCGGGCCGCCGCCCTGCCCAACTTGTGTCCCCATTTTCATTTGTCCCTCCAGTCCGGCTGTGACGCAACGCTGGCACGGATGAACCGGAAATATGACACTGCTCGGTATAAAGAGAGCGTAGATCTACTAAACAGATATTTCGACCGTCCCGCTGTTACCACCGATCTGATCGTGGGCTTTCCTGGCGAGACGGAGGCAGAATTTGCCGCCACACTGGCGTTCATTCGCGCCTGCGGCTTCGCGGAGATGCACATCTTCCCTTACTCCATCCGCCCTGGCACCCCTGCTGCAGCACTGGAGCAGGTCCCCAAGGCCGTCAAGGAGTCCCGCGCTGCCCGTGCCTCCGTCGTCGCGGAGGAACTCCATAGGGCATATCTGGCGGCGTGCGTGGGCCGAACCTTCGATGTGCTGTATGAGCAGCCCATAGACGGCCTGTACCAGGGTCACGCCCCCAACTATATGACGG
Organism: uncultured Oscillospiraceae bacterium; assembly: GCA_910584045.1. GTDB lineage: Bacteria > Bacillota > Clostridia > Oscillospirales > Oscillospiraceae > Pelethomonas. The sequence continues at coordinate 11,754 of CAJTYO010000027.1, forward strand.
TGGCAGCAGCAGGGGAGGGACTGCACAACCGGGTTCTGCCCACCAGGATTGTGGGGGTGAGGGACGGAGGGATTCTTCTGGGCGAGCTGTAAGGGCGGGCCAAATGGCCCGCCCGTTTCGTTGAATTGCTGTTTTCCGGGGTTATCGCCGTGGTCCACAACACCCAGAACTTCCATTAATATAATCTATAAAGAAAAGCAGGTCAATAAAGAGACAGGCAATGATGCGGAAGGCCGGAAACTGCTTCTTGACCGTCTCCGTGGCCGCATCATCTACTTTTGCCGGTACCCAACCGTTTTCTCTCTTCCTCTTCACCAGGGAAAACCACCAACCAGATAACCGTCATCAAAGGCCTCAATGCGGAACAACATCTCCCGGTTAGGATCGGAAATTTTCAAGCTCTCCGCTGGCCGCGGATGCGAATGGTATGTCAGTCCGAATCCTTGCCGCAGAAGGTACCAGAGCATATTGTAAAGAAGCTGCCCGCCTGATAGAAGGCATTTCTGCAAAAACTCTGCTGGCGGAACGGGCGTATGACACAAATGACATCCTGTCCTATGCAGTTTCAGCAGGGCTGGAACCTGTAATTCCGCCGAAGAAGAATTGTAAAGAACAATGCGGCTACGCGGCTATGATAATATCTCTATAAACTGCGTCACATGGTAGAAAACTGTTTTCTATCCCTAAAATACTGGAGAGGCATTGCCGGAATTAAACAAAGACCGGATGAAAATATTTATGATGACTTTTTCTCTCAAATGGAGTACAATACCCGTATGAGATCATACAGAACTGGAGGACAATTCCGTGAGAAAGCTCAATGACGCCATCGATCGCTTCTGCGCCCTGCACCCCCGGCTGGGTATTCCCGGTCTGATGAGGTATATCGTGGCTGCTAACGCCGTTATCTTCGGCGTCAGCATCTTCGACCGGTCCGGGATGCTGCTGCGCTTTTTGGCGATGGACCCCCAGGCCGTTCTCCGCGGGGAGATCTGGCGGCTGGTGACCTATGTGCTCATCCCCACAGGAGGAGACTTCCTGATTATCCTGACCTTTATCTTCTATTATTGGCTGGGTGAGAGCATGGAGAGGCTGTGGGGCAGCACAAAATTCACCGTATATTATGTCTCCGGAATGCTGCTGTCGGCTCTGGCCTCTATTCTGGTCTACCTTATCGACGGCATACCGATGCCTCTGTACGGTGCGATCTATGTCAATACCGCCCTGTTCCTGGCCTATGCCTTCACCTATCCGGACACAGTTATCTATGTGTTTTTTGTCATCCCTCTCAAAATGAAATGGATGGCCTATGTCGAATGTGCGCTGTTCGTGATCCAAGTGCTGCGCTATCTCTCTGCCGGCCTGTGGGGGATGGCGCTGATGCCCGTCATCGCCATGCTGAACCTGTTCGTCTTTTTCTCCCCGAATCTCTATCGGCGGGTAGACACGGTCCGCGCCCACAATCGGAAGGAGGCGGTTCAGTTTCGCCGGGCAGTGAGGGAGCAGAAGCAGCGCCGGGGCTATAACCACAAGTGCGAAATCTGCGGACGGACGGATATGGATAACCCCGGCTTACAGTTCCGTTACTGCTCCAAGTGCACCGGCTATCACTGCTTTTGCGAGGACCACATCTTCAACCACACCCACCACACGGAGTAAAAGCCTCGCTCTACTCCCAGCTCTCCCACACCTCCGGACAAAAGCCCACAGTCACCTGCTTCCCGTTCCGGACGATGGGGGTCAGAAACAGCTGGGGGTTGCCGTAGAGCTTGTCCTCCGCCGCGTCCGGAGTGATATAGGCCATGTACAGGTCCTGATAGGCTTTGCACTTGGTATTGACCAGCTGCTGGAAGGTCAGTTTCTGCCGGATGCTGCGGTATTCCCCAAGGGAAAAGCCCTTCTTCGGCAGGTCAATGTATTGGTACTTGATCCGCCTTTCCTTGAACCACCGCTCCGCTTTCTTGGTGTCGAAGCACTTGGAGGATCCGAAAATCTGAATATTCATGCTGAATAAACTCCTTTGTAAGATAAAATGGAGGGAAACGCTATGGAGTACGAAATCATGAACCTCCGGGATCGCCCGGAGCTGAAGGACGGGGCCGCCGCTTGGTTCCACGCCAAGTGGGGCTACCCCTTGGAGGCATACCGGGAGAGCATGGAGGCGTGCCTCGCGGGACCGTGTCCAGTGCCCCAGTGGTACATGGCCCTGGTGGGAGGGGGGATCATTGGCGGTTTGGGTGTGATTGAAAACGACTACCATGACCGGAAGGATCTGACCCCCAATGTGTGCGCCGTCTACGTGGAAGAGGGCTTCCGCCGCCAGGGGATCGCGGGCTGTTTGCTGAACCGTGTCTGCCGGGACATGGCGGAGCGGGGGATTGACACACTCTATCTTCTGACGGACCACACGGGCTTCTATGAGCGGTACGGCTGGGAATTTTTCTGCGAGGCCTACGGGGACGGCGAGGCTGAACCCAGCCGGATGTACATACATAAAGCGGGGGAGGAAAGAATATGACTGAAGCAGTCCGAACATTAAAGGACTGGGTGGCACAGAGCGGCAACATCGTCTTTTTTGGCGGGGCTGGGGTCAGCACAGAGAGCGGCATCCCCGATTTCCGCAGCACCGACGGCCTCTACAACCAGGAGTATGACTATCCCCCGGAGACCATCCTGAGCCACAGCTTCTACGAGAGCAGTCCGGAGGAGTTCTTCCGCTTCTACCGCAACAAGATGCTCTATCTGGAGGCCCAGCCCAACGCCGCACATAAAAAACTGGCGGAGTGGGAAGCCGCCGGAAAGCTGCGGGCGGTCATCACTCAGAACATCGACGGCCTCCACCAGAAGGCAGGCAGCCAAAATGTCCTGGAACTCCACGGCAGCGTTCTGCGCAACTACTGCGTCAAATGCGGCGCTTTCCACGGCGTGGAGGCGGTCCAGGGCAGCCATGGCGTGCCTCGCTGCCGCTGCGGCGGCATCATCAAGCCGGACGTGGTACTCTATGAGGAGGGCCTGAACGAGGATGTGCTGGCAAAGTCCATCTCCGCCATTCGGAACGCGGATGTGCTCATCATCGGAGGCACCTCCCTGACAGTGTATCCGGCAGCGGGACTGGTGCAGTACTACCGTGGGAACAAGTTGGTGGTTATTAACAAAACCGCGCTGGGAACCGGGGCTGATCTGTCCATTACGGAGCCTATCGGTCAGGTCATGGCGCAGATATAATATTATACCATAAAAAAATAGAAGAGGGAAGTATGGAAAAAACAAGACGTCTGGGGCAGGATGAATTTTACAGCCAAATTTTTAAGCTGGTCCTGCCCATTATCATCCAGAACCTGTTGAGCGCCGCTGTCAGTTCCGCCGACGTGGTGATGCTCAACTATGTGGGACAATCCTCCATCTCTGCCGTATCCCTGGCCGCTCAGTATGCCAGCGTACTGTTTATGGTCTTCTACGGTCTGGGCACTGGCGTGACTATCCTATGCGCTCAGTACTACGGCAAGGGCGACATGCGTGCCATCCAGGTGGTGGAGGGCATTGCTCTGCGATTCTCCATCCCCATTGCATTGGCTTTCGCCCTTGCGGCACTGCTGATGCCGGAGACGATGATGTTGCTGTTCACCGACGACCGGGAGCTGATTGAGATCGGCGCGTCCTATCTGCGCTATATGTCCGTCAGCTATCTGTGCTGGGGCGTCATCGAGGTCTACCTGGCCACTCTGCGCAGTATTGGCCGGGTGACGATCAGCACGGTCATGAACGTGCTGGCCTTTTCTTTGAACATTTTTCTCAATGCGGTGTGGATTTTTGGCCTCTTTGGCGCACCCAAGCTGGGCGCCATGGGAGTGGCCATGGCCACCAGCCTGTCCCGGCTCATTGAGCTGGCGGCCTGTGTGGTGGTTTCCATACGCAGCAAGGACGTGCATTTGAATCTCCGGTACATCTTCGTGGGGCACAATCTGCTGTTCAAGGACTTTGTGCGCCTGTCCCTGCCGGCTCTGGGCAACGACATCAGTTGGAGTGTGGCCTTCTCCATGTACTCGGTCATCATCGGACACATGGGCTCAGACGCGGTGGCCGCCAATTCCTTCGTCATTGTGGTACGCAACTTCGGCACCATACTCTGCTTCGGTATGGCCAGCGCGGGGGGCATCCTGCTGGGGAACATCATCGGTGAGAATAAATTGGAGGAGGCCCGGAACGGTGCGAAAAAGCTGATAAAGCTGACGGTCATCACCGGGGCCATCGGCGGAGCGATCATTCTGGCAGCCATGCCCCTGGTGCTGGCCTACGCCCGGGAGTCCCTCTCGGAGCAGGCTATGGGCTATCTGCGGAACATGCTGCTTATCAACACCTATTATGTCATGGGCGCGGCGGTGAACACCACGCTGATCGCAGGCGTGTTCCGGGCAGGGGGCGACAGCCGGTTCGGCTTCATCTGCGACACCATCGACATGTGGTGCTATGCCGTACCCCTGGGCTTTATCGCGGCCTTTGTCTTCAAGCTGCCTGTTATGTGGGTGTACTTCCTTCTATGTACCGACGAGTTCGTCAAGTGGCCCTGGGTGCTCGGTCACTACCGCAGCGGGAAATGGCTGCACAATATCACCCGGGATAAGCTGTTCGAGGGGGAGAAAAATTAGAACTCCAGCATGATAAAAAAGCGGCGCCGGAGAATGGTGGGTATCCATTCTCTGGCGCTGCTTTACATATATTTGGAAGATGGAGCGGCCTACAGCAGCTCCCCATACCCCATAACGCGAATATTATCCACGCTTTCCTTCAGGCAGTCGAAAGGATCCCGTCCATAGGTCTGGTCCTGTTCGATGGGTAAATAGACCGCACCAGATTGGAGGGATGCGTCAATAATCGCCGGCATATCCAAGGTGCCTGCACCGATCTCGGCAAACTGAATGGACTGCTCCTGGTGCAGCAGAGCAGGGGTTATCTCCCCCTCCGGCAGACAGATGCGGTAGTCCTTCAGATGGACCAGGTCCGTTCTGCCCGCCAGCCGGCGAATCCACGCCATCGGGTCCTGACCGCCCCGCTGGAGCCAGTGTACATCCAACTCAAACCCCACGTACCGAGGGTCCGAGGCCTCCACCAGCAGCTCGAAGCCCGTCTTGTCGCCGAAGCGCTGGAATTCAAAGTGGTGGTTGTGGTAGTACAGCCGCAGCCCCTCGTGGGAGAGCAATTCTCCGTAGCGGTTCAGGGAGTCAGCCGCCTCGAGGAAGCCCTCACGGCGGTTCACACAGCAACTGGGCATCAGTGCGTCCCGTATGTACCGCACCCCCAGACGCTTGTTGTAGGCAATGATCTTTTCCAGGTCCCTCTCCAGATCCAGTCCCTTGGGATTGGGAAACAGGGGCAGATAGTTGACACTGGTGGCCATTACCTTAACGCCATGCTTCTCCGAAGCCTCCAGCAGCTGGTCAATGTACTCGTCCGTCATGTCTACTTGGGACAGTTCAAAATAGGACACCCCTGCCTCCTTCACCTTACGGAAGGTGGCATCGGGCCCGTGCTCCCACATATGGAACTTCACCATGGACATATTCAGCGCAATTTTTGCGTTCATCAGGTAATCTCCTCCCATTTTACGCTACGGCCCAGCTCAGATGAGGTGCGGATAGCCTGAATCAATCGAATAACCCGGCTGCCGTCAGCTACGGAGACATACCGTCCCTCACCGCCAGCAAGGCAGCGGTAGAAGTCCTCGATCAGCTGGAAATGGCCAGGGCCGTAGTAGCTCTTTCCATCCGGCGCCTGCTGATCCCGGGCCAGGAGGACCTTCTCCGTCTCCCGCCCTGGGATGTGCCGCCAGAGGCTGTAGTCCTTGATGGTATAAATCGCCCGTTCACAGACCGCCTGGAGCTCGATGCTGGAATTATCCACGTTGCACACCGAACCGAAGAACAGCCCGGAGACCCCTTCCGCAAAGGTGATGCGGGCCGCCGCACTGTCCTCTACCTCGATGGGATAGTCGGACAGGTTGGTGACGATACCCTTGACATGCTCCACCTCGCCGCCCAGCTGTAGCATCAGATCCAGAGTGTGCACCGCCTGGTTGAGCATGCAGCCGCCCCCAGCCAGCTCCATCTGTCCCCGCCAGGGGGCGGCTGCATAGTATGCCTCGCCGCGGGACCAGGCGGCGATGGCCTTCAGCCCCAGGAGCCTGCCTGGCTTCTCCTCCTCCAGACGGCACAGCAGTGTCCGGAAGGTGCTATTCCATCGGTTTTGCAGGCACACCGCCACCGCGACGCCGCAGCGCTCCTCCAGTTCGCTCATCCTGGCGCAGGAGGCAGCAGTAATGGATACCGGTTTTTCACACAGCACGGCCGTGCCCTGGCTGGCGAAGGTCTCGGCGGCCGGCTCGTGAAGGGCGTGGGGCAGGCAGATGTGGACAGCGTCCAACCCCTCCTCCTCCGCCATGCGCCGGTAGTCCGTATAGCCCCGCACCTCCGCCGGAATCCGTTCCGGCAGAATGTCGCAGCAGGCGGCGAGTTCCACGCCATCCAAGCGCTCCAGCGCCTGCCGGTGGACAGCGGACACCGTGCCCATGCCTACGATCCCCACGCGGAGAGGGGCGCTCATCGCCGCTCCTCCGCAATTTTCTCCTGGAGCTTTTCATAGAACAGCGCCCCGTCCACCGGCAGCTCCACCATCTCCTCCAGCCAGCTGGACAGATGCAGCGCGTTGGATATCTCCACCGCCCGGATGCCCTCGCTGCCTGGTGCGATCAGCGGTGCGCCGGTCTCCACGGAGGAAACGAAATTCTTCATCACGTCAATATGCTGGATGTCCCAGTACTCGGGGTAGGTGAAGGTCTCCTCTTCGTACAGCTTCTCCCCGCCCTGTCCCTTCACGATGGCCAGCATCTGGCGGAAGTCCAGTTCCTCACTGAGCACATCCTCCGGCTTGAACATTCGCCGGACGGTGGCGGTGGAGCTGTTCTCCACGATAATCTTCCCCCGGTCCCCCTGGATCTCCAGCCGGTCGCTGCCCACCGCGTCGTGGGTGCAGGTCACCAGTACGCCGGTGGCCCCGTTGGGGTACTCGAAGTAGGCCGTCACGTCGTCCTCCACGGTGATACGCCGGTGGGAGCCGTAACGCAGATAGCCCCGGGCCCGGGCGGGCATCCCGCACAGCCACTGGAGCAGGTCCAGCTGGTGAGGGGCCTGGTTGACCAGCACCCCGCCGCCCTCGCCCCACCATGTGGCCCGCCAGGGGCTGGAGGCATAATATTTATGAGTTCTCCACCAGCTGGTAATCAGCCAGTTGACCCGGCGAATCTCCCCGATCTCCCCGGCGTCCAGAATGGCCTTCAGCCGCTGGTAGAGGGGATTCGTCCGCTGGTTGAACATCATGGCGAAGCGCTGGTTGGGTCGCCGGGCGGCGGCCTCGTTCATCTGCCGGATCTGGTCGGCATACACCCCCGCCGGCTTGTCCACCAGCACGTGGAGCCCGTGCTCCAGAGCGGAGATGGCCAGAGGCGGATGAAAGTAGTGGGGCGTGACAATCATCACCGCGTCCGCCAGGCCGCTGGCGAACAGGGCTTCCGCGTCCTCAAAGACCGCCACGCCGTCAGGCAGCGTCTCCCGAGCCCACTGCCGCCGCTCCTTCGATACGTCGCACACCGCCGCCAGCACGCCGCCGGGGATTGCTCCCTCCGTCAGCCAACCGCAGTAGCTGGAGCCCATATTTCCAATGCCGACAATGCCAAATCGAACCATTTTTACCTCCTATTCTCTCCACAGGCGCTTTACCGCGTCCAGCTGCATGGCAAATGCGTCATAGGGGGACAGCTGCCGGGAGCTGTCTATGACCTCCGCGCCTCCGCCCCGTTCCAGACCGGCCAGACCCTCGAAGGCCACCAGATGGGGCTCCAGGGTCAGAAACCCGTCGTACCCGGTCCGGCGCAGCCGGCGCAGCAGCTGAGGGAGCTTGCCGTCCCCCTGACCGCAGAGCACGTTGCGGCCGGTCTCTCTGTCCGCGTCCTTGATGTGAAAGTAGCGCGCATAACGTCCCAGCATTGCAAAAGCTTCCTCCGGCTCCTCTCCGCACTGCACAAAGTTGGCCGGGTCATAGATGAGTCCGAAGTCCTCCCCCTCCAACGCATGGACCAGCTCCAGACAGTTCTGAATTGAGGCGCCAAAGGTGCCCTTCTCGTTCTCGTGGAGCAGTGTGACCCCGCTGCCCCGGAAGTAGGTCAGAAAGCCACGCAGCCGCCTGAGCACAGCCTCGCGAACCGCCGGTCCCTCCTCCCGGGTGTAGAAGCTGAAAACGCGGACATAGCCGCACTCCAGCTCCCGAGCATAGCTGCACAGGCGCTCGGCCATCATCAGCTGGGCGCGGTAGCCCGCCTCGTCGTCCAGGTCAATCTTCCCCAGGGGGGAACCAATGGAGGACACGCCCACGCGGTACCTCCGGCACATCGGCAGGACCCGCCGGAGGAACGTTGCATCCGGACAGTCCCCAATATTCTGCCCGTCCACCCCCCGCAGAGAGATGTGGGACAGCTCCAGCCGGTTGGCAGCCTGCAGCTGTTCTTCAAAATTGCTGGAAATCTCGTCGGTAAATCCCGATAACAGCATAATTTTTACCCCTTTATTCCCGCGGAGGCGAAGCTCTCGATAAAATACTTCTGCGCCGTCATAAAAATAGCGATGATGGGGATCAGTGACAGGCTGGCCCCGGCCATAATGAGGGCGTAGTTGTTGGAGGCTTCATCCGCAAATTTTTGCAGGCCCACTGTCAGTGTCAGCATGGCGTCCTTGCTGAGAAAAATCAGAGGGTTTATGTAGTCGTTCCATGACCAGGTGAAGGCAATGAGCACCAGCGTCATGAGAGCGGGCTTGGCTAAGGGCAGGATCAGTTTCCAATAGATCAGCGGGTGGGAGGCTCCGTCAATATAGGCGGCCTCTGTCAGCTCGAAGGGGATAGACTGGAACGCCCCTCGCATCAGCAGCACCCCGAACACGGAGAAGAAGCTGGGCAAGATCAGAGCCCAGTGGGTGTTGGCCAGCCCCAGCTGGGAGAAGTACAGATACTTGGGCAGGATGATCACTTGGGCGGGGACCATCATGGTGGCCAGATACAGTGCGTACAGCGCCTCCTTCCCCCTGAAGCGCAGCCGTGCGAAGGCGTAAGCCGCCATCGTGGTGACCAACAGCTGCCCGGCAACGGAGATCACCGCCACCTTAATGGAATTCCAGTAGTAGGTGGGGAAATTGCTGTTTCGCATGACCTCAGCATAGTTGTTAAAATTCCAGTTTTTGGGAATCAGACGGATGGGGAACTCCATGACGTCGATCTCATACTTGAAAGAGGTGGAGAGCATCCAGATAAACGGGAAAATGCAGGACACCGCGAACACTGCCACGATGACCGTGGCCCCAATGCGCAGGGGCAGGGATTTTGACTGCTTCATATTCAGTCCTCCAGCTTCTTCTCAATCCTTCGCTGGACCATGGTGACCAGGAAGACCAGAAGGAACAGCACCACCGCGATAGCGGAGGCATAGCCGAATTTGAACTCCTTAAAGGCGTAGTAGTAGATGGCCTGCACCAGCACGGTGGTGGAGTATCGTGGTCCGCCCTCGGTGATGATGTTGATCTGGTCGAAAACCTTGAAGGAGTTGATGGTGGCCAGGGTGATGCACAAAAACAATGTGGAGCGCAGCATGGGGATGGTGAGCCGCCAGAAGGACTGCATCCTGCTGGCCCCGTCCAGGGCGGCAGACTCATAGACCTCGGCGGGCAGTCCCTGCATGTTGGCCAGGATAATGATGGTGTAATAGCCCATGTCGTGCCAGACTGACATGATGATGATGCCGGCCATGGCGTACTCCGAGCTGGTGAACCACTTGGGTGGGTCGGACATATGAAACAGATTCACCAGAATGGAGTTGATAGGCCCCGTGGCGCTGGGGTAGAAAAGGATCATCCACACCACGGCCACTGATACCATGGAGGAGATATAGGGCATGAAAACCATCATCCGAAGGGGCAGCTTGCCGAAAACCAGCTTGTTGAGCAGGGAAGCCAGCAGCAGCGCGATGGCGATGGTCAGAGGTACATAGCAGATAGTGTATTTGAGATTGTTAACTATGGCGGTGAGCACGCGCTCATCCGAGAGAATTTGTCTGAAGTTCCCCACTCCCGCGAAGGAGACGTCTGAGACGCTGCGCATGGGGTTCCAGTTTGTGAACCCCAGCAGTAGGGAGATGACGATAGGAATGAGAACGAAAATCGCCGTTCCCAGGACGCTGGGCAGCAGGAACCAATAGGCGGTGCGCTCCTCCCGCACAAGGATGCTGGAGCGGGGCCGCCGGGCCCCCGGTGGGTCTGTTCGCAGCATAAAATTCTTTGCCTCCTGTTATTTGCCGGGGAGCGGGAAGCGGATGGTTTCCGCCCCCGCTCCCATATAAAGCGAATGGACGCCGGATCGACAGCCGGAGGCGCGGGAGAGAGGGAGAGGGTCCTCGCTCCCGGCGCCTGGCGCTGTCTCACCGCAGGATCTCGTTGACCCGGTTCTCGATGTTGTCCAGGACGGCGTCAAGCTCCGCCTCACCGAAGAAATAGGGCTCGACCTCCTCCTTGATGATGGACATATAGCTGGCGCCCTGGGGACCCAGAATTTTGTTGGTGGTCCAGATCACACTGGTATCAAAGAAGAATTCAGCCTGCTCCGCGGTCAGAGAGGAGCCCGCCACAAAGGTTTCGATCAGCTCGTCGCCGTAAGCGGGAATATAGCAGGGTACGTTGCCGGTGGCGGCGATGGCTGCGGCGTTCTGGGTCTCCAGGTACAAAATAAACCGGAAGGCGGCTTCCTTGTTCTTGCACGTTTCGGGCACGCCCAGTACGGAGACGGAGAAGTTGCCCCGGCGGCCTTCCACAGAGCTGTCCAGACGGGGAATGGGCGCGATACCCACCTCAAAGTCGAAGGGGAACTTGTCCGTTTTCTTCATGTCGCGCACCAGCCAGCTGCCGGCCATGACCATGCCCTCCTTGCCGCCCAGGAAGGAGCTGTTGATAACCGTGCCGGAGGCCTTGATCTCACTGTAGGACATCTGGAGCCCCTGACTGTCCAGGTCCACCCGGCGCTTCAGACCATCGGCCCAGACGGAGTCCTTGATGTTGCACAGACCGTCGGCGGTGTACCAGTCCCCTGCTTGGGCGGAGATGACGGCCCACTCGTTGGCGTAGGTGTGGGAGTAGGTTCCGAAAATACCGTCGTTTTTGCCCCAGGCAGAGATCTTGGCGGCAGCGTCGGTGTAATCGTCCAAGGTCCACTGGTCGGTGGGGTAGTCTACACCGGCCTTGTCAAAAATCTCCTTGTTGTAGTACAGAGCGTTCTTGGTGGTGCGGTAGGGAATACCGTAATAACTCTCCCCCATTTTGGCCCAGGCGGCATAGTCGCCGAAGGAGGCCTCCATGTCCAGACCGTACTGGGCGATCAGTTCGTCCAGGTTAGCCATCATGCCCTGCTCGAAACGGGTGAACTGGTCACCATCGGCCAGAGGCATCACGTCTACCTCGCCGCTCATGGCCAGGATGTCCAGTTGGGTGGTGCGGTCGCTGTTAGCCGAGATGTCGTAGGTTTCTACGACGATGTCGGGGTTGTCCTTCATAAAGGCGTCGATAATGGCGGAATCCACCATGTCCCAATCATAGTAGCGGATGGTTACCGGCTCTGCCGCCGTCTTATCCGTGCTCTGGCCGGGATCGCTCTGGCTGGGCTGGGAATCCGCGGGCGTCTGGGTGGGGGTCTGGGAGGGCTTCTGTCCGTCTCCGCAGGCGCTCAGCAGAGACAGGGTCATGACAACAGTCAGCAAGATCGACAATACTCTTTTCATGGCTTCTCTCCTTTTTCTTGTTTAATCTGCAAAAAATCGGGCCCGTTTTTCTGCGTAGATTAATCATACCGAACAACGCCTGTAAAAACAACGTCAATAATTTACTATTTTTCCTGATTTTTTTCACAAAGGAAGAGAAGGCGGAGCCTCCGCGCCTGTGGATTCTGCCGGAGAAGCCGGCACAGGCCCATCTCCCTCCGGGTAGGCGATGGAAATCACGGTTCCGCCGCCGCCGCTGTCAATAGAGAACGTCGCGTCCCCGCCGTACAGAAGGCGCAGTCTCTTCAAGATGTTGTGCAGACCCACAAAGGCCTTCTCTTCGCGCACATCACAGCCGCCGCTCTCCAGCGCCTCCCACATATCCCGCAGGCGGCGGAGGATCTCCTCCGGCATCCCCCGGCCATTGTCGGACACCCGCACATGGACCAGTCCCGCCTCCGCGTGGATGGCGATGCGAATCTCCCCCTGAAGCTTGTAGGGAGATATGCCGTGCTGAATGGCGTTTTCCACCAGTGGCTGAAGCAGGAAGCCAGGACTGGGGCAGCTGTGGACTGCCTCCTCCGCCTCCACCTGGTAGCGCAGGCGGTCGCCGAAGCGTTTGTGCTGAAGGTACATATACAGCTCCACCCGCTCCAGCTCCCGGCCAATGGTTGCCTGGCCAGTGGACTGCTCGATGCTGGAGCGGAACAACCTGCCAAGGGCAATAACCATCTCGGAGATATCCGCCTCCCCGTGCTCAAGGGCCATCCAGCTGATGGTGTCCAGCGTGTTATAGAGAAAATGGGGATTAATCTGCATTTGCAGATTTTGCAGTTCCGCCTCCTTGTAGCTGATGAGCAGCTGCTGCTTCCGGCTCTCCGCGTCCAGCAGCTCCCGGAGAAGATCGTCCAGGCGGGTGGCCATATGGTTGAACTGCCGGGCGATCTCCTCGATCTCAATAATGTCCGTATCCAGTGCCATTGTGCCGCCCCAGTCCCCCTGCTCCACTCGAGCAAAGCTGCGCCGCAGACGCTCGAACACAGCGGTGATGTCCCCAGCGTTGCGCCGGGCCACAAAGCAGGCGCACACCAGCACCAGACCCGCCAGCACCGCCGACAGCCACAGAACCCCCTCTGTGTCCTGAAACACCTGTGCCTCGGGAATCAGGCATACACAGTACCAGTCCGTATCGGAGCGCTGGAGCCGCCGGGCCGACGCTATGGCCGGCGCACCGTCATGCCAGATCCGCACAGCGGCGCCGGCGGGGACCCGGAGCAGGTCGGTGACAGCCTCACCGGTCTGATCGCGCCGGCTGGAGGCCAGGACTACGCCGCCGGCGCTGAGAAGATAGGTGTCGTACATCTCCTGAGTTGGATGCAGCAGCTGGCCCACGTCCGAAAAGTTGAACTCCACCACAAGATAGCCCAGCAGGTCGCCCACCCGCACATCCGCGCTGGTGCTGCGGGCGCGGACCTTGGCTGCCACAGAGCAGACGTAGGAGAGCTCTCCTCCGGCTGTGGCCGTGTGCCCCAGCTCCGTCAGCCAGCATGTATTCCGGTAATCCGCCTCCACATCCTCAAACCATTCGTAATCCCGCACGTTGTGGTCCGTCAGCTCGAAACGGCTGCCGATGAGTGTGCCGTCGCCGGCGTATACCGCCACATTTTCCGCCTGAGAGAAGAAGAGGGTCAAACTGCCGATAAGATCATTGACCCGAATCTTCAGCTCGTTGAGGGAGGCATAATCCCCCCGGCGGTACTGGATCATAGCCTCCTGGAGGCCGGTACTATAGATGGTGGAGCGCATACTGCCCTCCACCATCTCCATGTGGGTTTCCACATTCCGCGCCCGCTGTTCCACCGCCGTGCGGACGCCGCCGCGGGCGGTGCGGTAGGCGCTGACCCCCGTCAGCAGACCGGCGCATACACACACCAGCAGGGAGGCCAGGATAATAGGAACATAAAAGGAACGGGTAAAATAGGCGTTCAGGGTCTGCTTTTTTTTCATGGCATTTTCTTCAGTCCTCAGGATTCCGGCCGAGGCGGCGAAGATACTGGGATGGGGACATGCCGAAGTATCGGCGGAAGGCGTCGGAAAAATATCGGGAGTTGGTATAGCCCACAGCGTCCGCCACCTCGTACATCTTCAGCTCTCTCTCCAGAATCAACTTCCTGGCCAGCTCCATCCGTTTTTGTACCAGATAGGTTTTTATGCCGCTCTTATGCTGCCTGGAGAAGAGGGCCGAAAGATAGCTGTAGCTGACGTTCAGTTCCTGGGCTAAAAGTCCCAGAGAGAAGTCCTTCTCGGTATAGCGCTCGTCAATAATGGTCCGAGCCCTCTTATACAGCACAACGGACATCTGGCCGGCGCTGTCGCCGATGGCCTCCACCGCCGCCTTCAAAAGCCCCGGAAAGACCGCCGCCGCTTCCTCCGGCGGCGTATTCTCCAACGTCTCCAGCTGGGCTCTCACAATACCGAAGCAGGACTCCAGTCGCTCCAGCACCTCCCGGCAGCAAGACGCCGCGTCCTCGGCGGGCAGTGGACGCAGACGGCGCAGAAAGCTCTCGCCCTCCTCCTTGGCCTGCTCCGGCTCGCCGCGCTCTATGCAGGCGATCAAGGATTGGGCATATTTCTGTGGGTCGATGCGCTCATAGGCGGGAGCGGCCGGCTCCAGGGGGCGGCGCTCCTCGTCCAGGCGGGCCCGGAGGGCCGTAAACACGGCGGCCACCTGCTTGGGGTCGATAGGCTTGAGGAGATAGTCCTCCACCCGCAACTTGATGCTCTCGCGGGCATACTCGAAGTTGCTATAGCCGCTGATTATGATTACTTTAAGGTTAGGGTCGGTTTTTCGAATGACCCGGATCATCTCCAGACCGTTCATCTCCGGCATCTGAATATCCAGCAGAATGGCGTCCACCGGATGACTCCGGAGAAGCGCCAGTGCCTCCACGCCGCTGCCGGCGGTGGCTGCCACCTGGAACCCCAGGGACTGCCAGGGGATGCTGGCACGCAGCCCGTTGCAGATAATGGGCTCATCATCCACGATCATCAGATGGTACATCTGACTACGCCCCCCCTTTGCCGTCTTTGCCCTCTGCCGCGTCCTCCATGCAGGGGGCGGCACAGAAGGTTCCGACCAGATAGGTCAGGGAAAACAACAGCAGAACAATAGCGATCCATGCGCTCTGCCAGTTCCGGAGGCACACTGTCCACATCGCCACTGCGGCGGCAAAGGCAGCCAAGGAATAGGGTAGCCGCCCAAGGGCCAGACAGAAGGCTCGCAGGAGAATCCGGCGGGCCCCCTCCCGGGAGGTGTGCAGCAGGGGCAGTGCGTAGAATTTGACCAAGATCACCAGCACCAGCGCCGCCGCGTTCACCCCGCAGCCCAACCAGAACAGCGGATTAGCCGCGCCTGCGCCGAGGTAGATAAGCAGCCCCCATAGCAGGAGGACCTCCATGGCCGTCAGGAACCCGGCCACGGCAAAGACCGTCCGGCCAAAGCGGAAAAAGCAGCGCCAATAGCTCCCAAGAGGGTGGGAGCCTTGTCCCCGGCACATGTCCAGCAGCACCTTTACCAGCGCAGAGGCGGCAAAGGGGATGGTCACTATGGGGGCGCAGCAAAGCAGGTAGAACAGGTTCAGAACGATCAGCTCAAAGAGATTCTGATAGAGAAGCATGAGAAGCTTCCCCGGCCCGCGGACAGGGACCCCGTCCACAGGCCAAACGGGTAAACCCATGGATACACCTCCCTCTGGCTCATGTGACAAAATCAAAATTATACCCATTGTATCAGAAGGTAAGGTGTATTACAAGTGAGAATTCATGGACTGGTTTTTCCGACAGTGCAGGGGTACAACACATGTTGGATGGAGAACTGTTGATGAAATCCCCGCCAATAATTAAACAGCGAAGAGGAAGGGATGCCGGGGCATCTCTTCCTCTTCGAAATTTTCTATATGCTGTGCAGGGCACCCACAATCCGTCTGGAGTAGGCGATAAACTCCCCGATGATGGGGGCGGCCTCCGCCAGAGAGCGGACGGCGATGCCGATGTGCCGGGAGGCCGGTGGATCCAGCGGCAGGGCCCGCACATTGTCCCGGAGGCCCTGGAGCACCAGCTGGGAGAGAATGCTGACCCCCAGGCCGTGCTCCACCATGGACACGATGGCTGCGTCCTCCACGGCAGTATTGCTGCGGATATCCGGGCGGATGCTCTGGTCCTCAAATACGCCTAGGATGTCCAGGTCAAAGCCCAGGGAGGGCATGAGGAACTCCTTTCCCCCGAACTCCGCCACTGGGAAGCAGGTCCGCTCACCGATGGGGTAGTCCGGCGGCAGAATGGCCAGAAGCGGGTCGTCCCACAGTGGCGTCCAGTCACATCGCCAGCGGTCCTGACGACTGGCAAAGCTGAGGTCAACGGTGCCCTCCTGGAGCCAGCGGTAGATCTCCTCCACGCTGCCCATGCGGATGTCCACCGACACGCCGGGACGCGCCCAGCGGAACTGCTGGACGATGGTGGGCAGCCAGTGCATACAGATGCTGGAGTAGGCGGCCACCCGGATGCTTTCCCGGCGGCTGCCGGACTGGGCGGCAATCTGCTGCTCCAGGCGGCCCGCCGCCTGCAAAAGCTCCTGGATCGCGGGAACAAGGCGCTCCCCGGCGGCGGTGAGGCGTACGCCGGAGCGGTCCCGCAGCAGGAGAGGGAAGCCCGTCTCCTTTTCCATCGCGTTCATCATATGGGTCAGGCCGGACTGGGTCAAACCCAGCCGCCGGGCGGCTCGGGTGAAGCTGCCCAGCTCCACAGCGGTGAGCATGGCCTCCCACTTCTTCGTCTCCATGGCGCTACCGGATCACCTTTCGGATATCCTCAATGCGGCCCAGCACCAGCAGGTGTTCCTCCTTGCGGAAGGCGTAGTCCGGGCTTAGGTTGGGGACGACGGTCTCCCCCCGCTTGACGGCAATGACCGTGAGATGGTACTTCACCCGGAAATTCAGCTCCTTCAGGCTCTTGCCCACCCAGCGGTCCATAGGCTCCAGCTCATAGATGGAGTGATCGGAGGTGAGGGGGATGCAGTCAAAAATGCTGTCGGAGCTCTCGCTGATAGCCAGGCGGGTGGCCGCATCTCGCTCAGGGTAGATGATGTAGTCCGCGCCGTTGCGGAGGAGGAACTTGGCCTGCATGTCGTCGTCGGCCTTGCTGAACACCTTTTTGGCTCCCAACTCCTTGAGGAGGCTGGTGATCTGGAGACTGCCCAGGACGTTGCTGTCCCCCAGGCAGACAAAACAGGCGTCAAAGCTGTCCACGCTGAAGGAGCGCAGTACCTCCTCATTGGTGCAGTCGCCCACCTTGGCGCTGACCACCAGGGGGAGTATGTCCTCCAGAGTCTCGCTGTTCTGATCCACCGCCATGACCTCGCACTTCTGGTCCGTCAGGGCGCGGCAGAGGTGGTGGCCGAAGGATCCCATGCCAATCAACAGAAAAGATTTCATCGCGGAATACCTCTTTCTCCGCCGCCTTCCGGCGGCAATATGTTTCAGAAGCGCCGGGCCGTCACCCGATGGTTATGTCCTCCCGGGGCAGGGTCACGGGGGGCAGAGCCCGCTTCTCCAGCAGTGCCACGGCAAAGGATATGCTTCCTACCCGCCCGCAGTACATGAGAAAAATAATGACGAACCGGCTCAGGGGCAGGAGATCCCTGGTGATGCCCATGGTCATCCCCGCCGTGCCGATGGCGGAAAAGGTCTCGAACAGAACCTCCGTCAGGCCTATCCGCTGGACAGCGCAAATGACGACCGCCCCCGTCAGCGCCAGCAGAAGGTTGGTATACAGCACCGCCGTGGCCTTCTTCAGCGCGTCGTCACCGATGCTGCGTCCAAAGGCGTTGGCGCTCCGCTCCCGGCGGATGCCGGACAGGGCGTGGAGCAGGATCACGAATACCGTTGTCGTCTTTACGCCGCCAGCGGTGGATCCGGGACTGCCGCCGATGAACATGAAGATGATCGTCAGCAGTAGGCTGCCGCTAGTCAGCGCACCGGTGTCCGTGGAATTAAAGCCTGCCGTGCGGGGGGTTACCGCGTCAAACAGGGCTGCGAGCACCTGCTCCCCCAAGGGGCGGCCCACCCCCAGGTTGTTCCTTTCCAACAGGAAAAACAGCAGCCCGCCCCCAGCGGTCAGCAACAGGTTCATAGCTAGTACGACCTTGGTTTGCAGGCGGTAGCGCCGCCAGCGCAGCTTGTTTCGCACCAGATCCTCCCAGACCAGAAAGCCCGTACCGCCGACAAGGATCAGCGTGCAGACAGTCAGACTAACCAGGGGGTCCCCGGCATAGGCGGTGAAGGAGGAGTATTCTCCGCTGTAGGGGCCCATGAGGTCAAACCCGGCGTTGCAGAACGCGGAGACGCTGTGCCAAACACCGTAGTAAATCCCTCTGCCCCACCCCATCTGGGGCACAAAGCGGATGGATAAAAGCGCCGCCCCCAGGCCCTCCGCCAGCAGCGTCCCCAGGAAGACCAGCTTCATGAAGGGCACGAAGCCGCCCAGGCGGTCATAGCTGACGCTGTCCACCACCACCTCCCGCTGCCGCAGACCCAGCCGCTGCCGCAGCAGCAGCAGGAACAGCGTGGCAATGGACATAAAGCCTAAGCCGCCGGTCTGGATCAGCAGGATGATGACGGTCTGGCCGAAAACGGTCCAATAGGTCCCCGTGTCCTGAGGCACCAGGCCGGTGACGCAGGAGGCAGAGGTGGCCGTGAACAGCGCGTCCAGAAAGGAGGCTCCCCCCGGACCCTGGCTGGCGGCGGGCAGCATCAGCAGCGCCGTTCCCAGGGCGATCATGATGAAAAAGCCCAGGGCGATGATCTGCACACTGGACAGCTTGGCTCTCTTCCCGCGTCGCTGCATAAGGTTCACCCGTCTTTTCCGCCCCGCACTCCGGGGTCGTTTGTTGTCCCAGTATACCACATTTTTCGGAAAACTGCAACCGCCGGTCAGCCCTCCGAATGCAGAACCGCCCAAACAGGGTAGTGGTCGGAGAGAAAGACGCCCTCCCGCTGGTCCGTCCACTTCCCCACGCCCCCGCAGGCAAAGCCCCTTGTCAGGATGTAATCAATAGAGCAGGGCGGGTCCCCGCACCCGAAGCCGTGGTAAGTCACGCCGATGTCCCGGGTCTCGTTTCTGTAGGGCGTACCCTCCAGCGTCGCCATCTCCGGGCTGTCCGGCTCCGCGTTCATATCGCCTACAATGGCGGTGGGCGCGTGGGGGAACAGGCCGGGAGTCTCCAGCTTCTCCAGGATCTGGGCCAGACCCCGTTCCCGGGCTTCGGCGAACTCGTGGTCCAGGTGTGTGTTGACGAGGCGGAACACCCGCTTGGAGGACAGATCCTCCAGGAGGACCTCCGTCCCCGTCCGGGGGCAGATGCTCTGCTTTGGATAGCGGGAGCCCGGTACAGCGGGCGTCTCCGACAGCCAGAAGGTCTCCATTTGAAGCAGCGCGAAGCGGTTCTTTCGATAGGCCACTGTCATCTGCTCGTCCTCCAGTGTCCCGCTGCGGCCGCAGCCAACGATATAGTAGTCCGTCAGCTCCTCCCGCAGCCACGCGGCCACGTGGGGCAGCACCTCCTGGAAGCACACCACATCCGGCTCCTCCCGGTGCAGTTTCTCAAGAATCAGGGGCTTACGAAAGCAGAAGTTGTTCTTTCCGTCCTCGCCATAGTCACAGCGGATGTTAAAGGTCACAAGCTTCATCTCTCTATGTCCTCCCAACAGATAATTTCCATAAAGGTCTCTGTATCTCTTATAAGTAAAAACGGAGAGTATTGACTGCATTCGACAATACTCTCCGTTTTTACTCTCAGCGGACAGATCGGGCCAGATCTGTACCGGTCTGCCCGGGGTTTAGGTCAACAAGGCCGTCCATTACGCGGGTAGGCGTCCACTCCGCATCCTGCTCAGGCTCCTCGGGGCTCTCTGCGGGTTCGCCGGCCTTCTGGGAGAGGTCCGCAGGCTCCTCCGGGACATCCTCGGTCTCGGCCGGGGCGGATTCCTCCGGGCCGGCCAGGGAGAGGGGGGAGTCGGTGCGGGCGTGAGAGGAGAAGTATGTGTAACCATAGAAGTGGTCAGGCTGGGGCAGCTCGCCGTAGTAATAGGCCATCAACTCCGTCACCGTAACCAGCTGGTAGCCCTGCTCCTGAAGCCAGGGGACCAGCTCCGCCACTGCCTGGACAGTACTGTCATAAATGCTGTGCATCAGGATGATCTCTCCGTCCAGGTCACCGTAGTTCTGCACATAGTCGATCACTGTCTGAGCATCGCGGCTGCGCCAGTCCTCCGTATCCACGGTCCAGGTGACCATGGAGCGGCCCGTGGCGGTCTTCACCGTCTTATTCACCGCACCGTAGGGTGGCCGGACCAGTGTGGGCGCAGGAGCCCCTGCGAGGATGAAGGCCTCATCCGCCTCATCCAAATCCCGGAGAAGGGACTTCTTTCGCAGCTTGCTCAGATCCTTGTGGGCATTGGAGTGGCTGGCGACCTCACAGCCCATCTCCGCCATGCGCGTCACGGGCTGGGGGCAGTGCGCCACATTTCGGCCAACCTCGAAAAAGGTAGCTAAGGCATGGTTTTCCTCAAGAATATCCAGAATCTGGTTGGAGTAGATTTCGTCAGGACCGTCGTCAAAGGTGAGGGCCACCATGGGCTTATAGGGATCGATGATCCGGACGTAGGGCTCTTCAGGCGCATCGGGCTCTGCGTCGGGTTCGGGCGCTTCGGTCTCCTCGGCCTCCTCTGGCTCCACGGGCTGGGCGGACGCGTCCAGGGGCGCGGGTTGGCTGCCGCCATCGGAAGAGGCGGCCCGCCCCACGCAGGAGGTGCAGGTAAAGAGTAGCAAGATGGCTAAGGAGAGGGATAAAAGACGGTTCATGGCACGGACTTCCTTCGACGGTATTTGACAGAATTCTTTTCTTTTCTATTATCTACCTAACCGTCCGGAAAAGCAAGTGGGAATTGGTTACAATTTAAATATATTTCAGAACCTGTAATCATAACTGTGGGACGCTGGATAGACGAGAACTATTCTCATCAGACAAGAAGATTTTCCCGTGGAGCGCCGCGGAGCGGCCCACGGCAACAATCCTGACGGATTGCAAGGACGCAGTATGGCGGGAAAAGGTGTCACGCCTGTTGTTTGGTGCGGTCAAAGAAGCCTCGTCCCGTGTGGCGGTCAGTGACAAAAAGTACGCTCCTTCCCGCGGCTTTACGCCATCGAAAAAGGAGCGTACTTTTCTTACAGTTCACCAAGCGGCGGCTGACGAAGTGTCTGCCCCGCCAGACTCAGTTTGTTATCTTACTTGTGGTCCACGCTGTACATGTGCTTGATGAGTTCCAACACCTTGTTGGAGTAACCCATCTCGTTGTCGTACCAGCTGACGACCTTCACGAAGGTGTCGGTCAGCGCGATGCCGGCCTTGGCGTCGAAGATGGAGGTGCGGGCATCGCCCAGGAAGTCGGCGGAGACAACATCCTCGTCGGTGTAGCCCAGGATGCCCTTCAGCTCGCCCTCGCTGGCCTTCTTCATAGCCGCGCAGATCTCGTCGTACTTGGCGGGCTTGGCCAGATTCACAGTCAGGTCCACCACGGACACGTCCAAAGTGGGAACGCGCATGGACATACCGGTCAGCTTACCGTTGAGCTCGGGGATGACCTTACCCACGGCCTTGGCGGCGCCGGTGGAGGAGGGGATGATATTGCCGGAGGCTGCACGGCCGCCGCGCCAATCCTTCAGGGAGGGACCGTCAACGGTCTTCTGGGTGG
>CAJTYO010000028.1 GCA_910584045.1 uncultured Oscillospiraceae bacterium
GGGGGAGGAGCGGAAGCCCTTCGTGAAGATCGGCATGGAGCTCTACTACGCCGAGGGCCCTGCCATCGTCCGGGAGATCAAGGCCCGGGGCCACAAGATTTTCCTGGATCTGAAGCTTCACGACATCCCCAACACGGTGAAAAAGGCTATGGCAGTGCTGTCCGGCCTGGACGTGGATATGACCAACCTCCACGCCGCCGGAACGAGGGCCATGATGGAGGCCGCCCTGGAGGGCCTGACCCGTCCCGACGGCACCCGGCCCCTGCTCATCGCCGTCACCCAGCTGACCTCTACCAGCCAGGAGCGGATGGAGACGGACCTGCTCATCGAGAAACCGCTGGATCAGGTGGTCATGCACTACGCCGGATGCGCCGCGGACGCGGGCCTAGCCGGCGTGGTATGCTCCCCCCTGGAGGCGGGAAAGGTCCACGAGCGCTGCGGCGCTGGTTTCCTGACGGTCACCCCCGGGGTGCGGTTCGCCGACGGGGACGTGGGCGATCAGGTCCGGGTCACCACCCCCGCCAGAGCCAGGGAGCTGGGCAGCGACTATATCGTGGTGGGCCGCCCCATCACCCAGGCGGAGGACCCCGTGGCCGCGTACCGGCGGTGTGTGGACGAGTTTGTGGACTGAGGCTATGTGGAAAACGGTTCTATTTGACCTGGACGGCACACTGACGGATTCCCAGCTGGGGATTACCAACTCTGTGGCCCGGGCGCTGGCGCATTTCGGAATCCACGAGGAGCCGGGAAATCTGTTGAAATTTATCGGCCCGCCCCTCAACGAGTCCCTGCCGGAGTATTACGGCTTTACGCAGGAACAGACGGCAAAGGCCGTGGAGGTCTTCCGGGAATATTTCGTGGAGAAGGGGTGGCTGGAGAATGCTCCCTATCCCGGCGCTGCGGAATTGCTGCGGGACCTGCGCAGGGCGGGGCTGCGCCTGCTGGTGGCTACCTCCAAGCCGGAGGCCCAGGCGGTGCGGGTGCTGGAGCACTTTGAACTGTCGCAGTACTTTGACCGCATCTGCGGCGCGCCGGCGGGAAACGAGGACGGGGCGCGGAAGGCGGCCGTTATTCGGGAGGCGCTGCGCTGCGCGGAGGAGCCTTCGTCCGCTGTGATGGTGGGCGACCGGCGGCATGACGTGGAGGGCGCCAGGGAGACGGGCCTGCCCTGTATCGGGGTGCTGTACGGCTACGGGGACCGGGCGGAGCTGGAGGCGGCCGGGGCGGCGTTCGTCGCGGAGGATATGGACGCGCTGCGGGCGCTGCTGCTGGATGAGGAAAGAGAAGAATAGATGGAAATAAAACGGATAAAAACCGGAAATGTCAACTGCTACCTCATGGTACACGGCCGGGCCGCCATCCTGGTGGACACAGGCAGGAGAAAGCACCGGGTGAAGGTTCTGGAGGCCTGCCGGGAGTACCACGTCACGCTGATTGTCCTGACCCACGGGCACGTGGACCACGCCCAGAACGCGGCGTTCCTGTCGGAGCGCCTGCAGGTCCCCATTGCCATGCACCGCGCTGATCTGGCTCTGCTGGAGGACAACCGGTCACAGGTCCTGACGGCGGACACGTTTCTGGGCAAGCAGGTTCTGGAGGCGAGCCTCAAGCTCTTCCAGACGGAGAAAATACCCAGCTTCTCGCCGCGGTTCTTCCTGGAGGAGGGGGACATACTGGACGCATGGGGCGTGCCGGCGAAGGTGATAGAGCTGCCGGGGCACACCAGGGGCTCCATCGGCTTCGATACGGGGGAGCATCTGCTGGTGGGGGACGCGCTGATGAACATGTTCCACCACCCCTGCGCGACCCTGCTGTTCCACAACGAGGAGGCGATGCTGGGCAGTGCGGCGCGAATTGGCGATATGGGCCGCCGGACCATCTGGTTCGGCCACGGCAAGCAGGCCCGGAACCGGCGGTGGGTCCGCTAGATTTGCCGCTATTCTGGCGGACTGCTTTAAGATGTCTGTCGTGTCTGTCGATTACCTTTTGGGCCGGACGGACAACCCGGAAATCAGCCGGTAACCCTCCCGCGGGGCGGATCTGATGGCGGTTTTGAGGCCTTTCTATTTGTCAGATTTTGCGGTCTTTGAAAAGGACGGCGAAACTTTTTGCCTGCCCGGTGATGAAGCCGTGTTTCACACGGTTAGGTTTTGCACATTCAGATAATCAGATAAAAGGAGAACGACATGGGAAATATCTCACAAGTGATTGCGAAGGACCTTCTTAAAATCAAGGCCGTTTTCTTCCGGCCGGAGGAGCCTTTCACCTGGGCCAGCGGCATCAAGAGCCCGGTCTACTGCGACAACCGCCTGACCCTCACCGCGCCGGAGGTCCGCAGCGATGTGGAGAACGCCCTGGCGGAGACCATCCGTCGGGAGTACCCGGATGCGGAGGTCCTGATGGGCACCTCTACTGCCGGCATCGCACATGCGGCCATCACGGGTCACATCATGGGTCTGCCCATGGGCTACGTTCGCTCCGGGAGCAAGGACCACGGCCGCCAGAATCAAATTGAGGGCCGGCTGGAGAAGGGGCAGAAGGTGGTGGTCGTGGAGGACCTGATCTCCACCGGCGGCAGCGTCATTGAGGTGGTCAGCGTCCTCCGGGAGGCCGGGGCCGAGGTGCTGGGCGTGGTCAGCATCTTCACCTATGGGATGCAAAAGGGCCTGGACCGTCTGGCGGCGGCCAATGTGAAGAACGTCAGCCTCACCAATTTCGATGTGATCGCCCGGATGGCGGCGGAGGAGAAGTATATCAAGGAGGAGGACATTGCCCGGCTGATTGCCTTCCGGGACAATCCGTCGGACGAGAGCTGGATTGGAGGGAGTAAGTAAAATGGAAAATATAAGAAGCCTGATTGATATTTTGGAGCTGTCTACCGGGGAGATCGACCAGCTGGTGGCTGTGGCCACAGATATGATCGACAATCCGGCGGCCTACGCACACAAGTGCGACGGCAAGATCCTGGCGACGCTGTTTTTTGAGCCCTCCACCCGCACCCGCCTGAGCTTCGAGTCCGCCATGCTCAGCCTCGGCGGACAGGTGCTGGGCTTCTCCGAAGCCTCCAGCTCCTCCGCTGCAAAGGGGGAGAGTGTGGCCGACACGGTGCGCACTGTCAGCTGCTACAGCGACATCATCGCCATGCGCCACCCCAAGGAGGGCGCGCCCCTGGTAGCCAGCCAGCACTCCTTGGTGCCGGTGATCAACGCCGGAGACGGCGGACACAATCACCCCACCCAGACCCTTACCGACCTGCTGACCATCCACCATGAGAAGGGCCGGTTTGAGAATCTGACGGTGGGATTCTGCGGCGATCTGAAGTTTGGCCGCACGGTTCATTCCCTGATCTCCGCCATGAGCCGCTACGCGGGCACCAGGATTGTTCTGGTTTCCCCCGCAGAGCTGAAGCTGCCCAGCTATGTTAAAAAGGAGGTGCTCCAAAAGAAGGGCATCCCCTATACGCAGACCACCGATCTGGGGGCCGTCATGCCGGAGCTGGACATCCTTTATATGACCCGCGTTCAGAGGGAGCGGTTCTTCAACGAGGAGGACTACCTGCGCCTGAAGGACAGCTATATCCTTACGCCGGACAAGCTGGAGAACGCCAAAACAGATCTCAGCATCCTGCATCCGCTGCCCCGTGTGAACGAGATTTCGGTGGCGGTGGACCGCGACCCCCGCGCCGCCTATTTCCGGCAGGTGCGCTATGGCCGCTATATCCGCATGGCGCTGATTATGAAGCTGCTGGGCATCCAGTAAGGGAGGAGAAGGAATATGACCATTGATTCGATCAAGAACGGCATCGTCATCGACCATATTGCCGCCGGGAAGGCTATGGAGCTGTATGGTATTTTGGGGCTGGACAAATTGGACTGCTCCGTGGCGATTCTGAAGAACGTCGTCAGCGGCAAACTGGGGAAGAAGGACATCATCAAGATCGACCGCAATCTGGATCTGGACTGGGACATCATCGGCTATGTGGACCCGAACATCACGGTGAACATCATCAGGGACGGCGAGCGGGTGGAGAAGCGGCAGCTGAAGCTGCCGGAGACCATCACCAACATCATCCGCTGCAAAAATCCCCGCTGCATCACCTCCGTGGAGCAGGAGCTGCCCCAGGTGTTCAAGCTGACGGATCGGAGCAGACGGATCTACCGCTGCCTGTACTGCGAGACCCAGGCGGGCAAATAAGGAGTCCCATGCCCATCGAAAACATTCCGCAGCCGGCATATCTGCCGGTAGGAGCGGTGCTCCGCCTGCGGAAATATGACGGCGTCCACGATTTTGCCCTCTCCTGGTATCTGGACCCGGAGACCGTTTGGCTGGTGGACGGCGATAGGGAGATCTATACGCCGGAGCTGCTGAACAAAATGTACGCCTGTCAGGACGCCCACGGGGAGCTGTATTTCATCGAGACGCTGGAAAACGGCGGCTGGCGTCCCATCGGGGACGTGTGTCTCTCCCTGGACGATTTCGCCATTGTCATCGGGGAGAGGGCCTGCCGGGGGAAGGGCATGGGGCGGGCGGTGGTCTCCGCCCTGACAGATCGGGCCCGCGCCCTTGGCTGGAGACGGGTCCGGGTGGGCGACATCTATGATTTTAACGCCGGGTCCCGACGGCTGTTTACCTCCCTGGGGTTCCGGGAGGAGGAAAAAACGGCGAAGGGGCACAGCTATATTCTCCCCCTCTGAAAGGAGACGCGCTATGGACGTCATTGCCGCCATTTCCACGGCGAACGCCCTCTCCGCCATCGGCATCGTCCGGGTGTCGGGAGAGGGGTGCTTCGCGCTGTGCGACAAAATTTTTCAGCCCGCCGGAGGCGGGCTGTTCTCTGTCTCCCGATCCCGGGAGATGGTGCTGGGACGGCTGCTGGACCAGGAGGGCCGGGTGGTTGACTCCTGCCTGGCCGTCCGGTTTCCCGGTCCGGCCAGCTATACCGGCGAGGACTGCGCCGAGTTTCACTGCCACGGCTCCCCGGTGGTGCTGGGCGAGGCGCTCAGCGCCCTCTTTGCCGCCGGGGCGCGGCAGGCGGGGCGGGGTGAATTCACCAAGCGGGCTTTCCTCAATGGCCGCATGGACCTGACCCAGGCGGAGGCGGTGATCGACCTCATCGAATCCGAAACCGCCCAGGCCGCCCGCAATGCGGTGGAGCAGCTGGGCGGTGCGCTGCGCAGCAGGATTGAGCCGGTGTACGACGGCCTCCTGGATTCCGCCAGCCGGTTCTATGCCGTGGTGGATTACCCCGACGAGGACATCGAGGACCTGACCCGGGAGGACACTCTGGCCGCTCTGAATCGAGCGGAGCGTACTCTGGAGACCCTTCTGGCCACCGCGGGCCGGGGCAGGATTCTGCGCCAGGGGGTACCAACGGCCATTCTGGGACGGCCCAACGTGGGCAAGAGCTCCCTGCTCAACGCCCTGGTAGGCTACGACCGGGCCATTGTCACCGACGTTGCCGGCACCACCCGGGACACGGTGGAGGAGAGGGCGGCGGTGGGGGGCGTGCTGCTGCGCCTGATCGATACCGCTGGTATTCGGGAAACCAGAGACGAGGTGGAGCGGCTGGGGGTGGAGCGCTCTCGCCGGGCGGCAGAGGCGGCGGAGCTGGCTTTGCTCGTGCTGGACGGCTCCCAGGTGATGACAGAGGAGGACCACGCGGCGGCGGAGGCCGCCCGCATGGTCCCCCGGACGCTGGTAGTCATCAATAAAAGCGATCTGCCCCGGCGGTTGGAGCCTGCGGCACTGGAGGGGCTGGGCCCGGTTCTGTCCGTCTCCGCGAGAGAGGGGACTGGGCTGGAGGCACTGGAGCGTGCGGTGGGGGCGCTGTTCCCTCCAGGAGCCGCACCCGCCGGCGAGGTTCTGACCAATGCCCGGCAGACGGAGGCCCTGGGCCGCGCCCTGGAGGCTGTCCGGGGCGCGCGGTCGGCGTTGTTGGAGGGGCTGACCCCCGACGCAGTTCTCTCTGACGTGGAGCGGGCCATGAACGCCCTGGGGGAGGTCACCGGCCGGACCTTGCGGGAGGATTTGACCGCCCGGATTTTTGAGCGGTTCTGTGTGGGGAAATAGGCCAGCCTATCTCCCCAGGAAAATGGCGTCCACGTCCTTCACAAAGTTCTCCACGCTGTAGCAGACGAAGATTCGATCCATACCGTTCTCCGACGCGTACTGCGCCACGGAGGTCCGATAGTAGCGGAGATCCAGGAGGTGGACCTCCGCGAACTGCGTACTGAGGAAAGGGGCCAGGCTGTCGGAGTAGCTGTCCCGGACAACCAGCAGCTTCTCGGCGGAGCGGGCCTCCGGGTTCCGAACGATATACAGCGGTGCGTTGCCGCCCAGGAAGGAGGCGTATTGATCCTTTTCTCCCAGGAAGCTGTCCACGTACAGACCGTGGATCTCACCCGTCTCAAAGTTCTCCACGGCGACGCCCTCGCCAGAGACGTACCGCTCAATGGTATCCGGCTCCAGCCAGTGTACGCCGGAGGTGGAGTACAGTGTGCCGTAAAAGTCCGCCGAGACAGTCTCGGCGGAGCCCGGCGGGAGGGGAGTCTCCCCCATGGCCTCCAGCAGTGCGCGGTACCCATAGTAGGCCCCCAGGCTGGTCCAGTGGTGGTCAGTGCGGTAGAAGATGGGCTCGGCGGCGTGGTCCGCCAGCTGTCCGGCCACATCTACCCACGCCGCGCCGGGAACGCTCTCCCGCACCTGCGTCAGGTAGGCCGACTGGTCGAAGCGGTCTACTCCCCCGGGCAGTTTGTCCCGCCAGATCTCCTCTGCCGTGGGGATAAGACCGATATAGACCGGTATATCCGCCAGCTCTGTCAGATTTTGGAGATAACCGGCGTTCTGCTCCGCCCGGCTGGTGTCGGACAGGCGGTTGATCAGTGTGTCTCCGCACAGATACACACCGTGAAATTCCCGCTTGCCCAGCAGGTACTCATAGCGGTTTTTCAGTCCCATCCAGCCGTCCCGCAGGGGGAACTGGTCCTCCAGATATTTCTCCAGACCGGCGGTGTAGCTGCCGTCCGCCAGGGCGGACCAGGAGAAGGCCGGCGGCTGGGCCAGACGCCGGTTCTCCACAGGTGAAAAGCTCCTGTCCGGCAGGAGGATGTGCAGCAGGCCGAAGCCTGCCAGAAACACGCAGAAGACAGCCGCCGTCAGGCGCTGGGATGCTTTTGTCATACTTGTTTCCCACCCTTTCTCAGAACCGGAAGTACAAAAACGGATTGTACCCCGCGTCTACCAGGGACGCGGTGCACAGGATCAGAGCCCCCAGCACCAGCAGGGGGGACAGCACGGACCGCGCCCGCTCTCCCAGCCGGTCCCACATCCGCTTCATCAGCGGTGTGGAGCCGATGACCAAGATGATGAGCGTGGGCAGGTAGGTCCGAAGACGGTAGCCGTCCACGGGGCTGAACCAGCCTCCGGCTCCGAAGAGGGAGCCGAAGTAGGCTCCCAGCCGGCCCATATCCTCCACAGCGAAGAGGGCCCAGCCCAGCAGGACGATGACCATGGTGTAGACATGCCGGGCCGCTTCGGGCAGCTTCTCCAGCCATTTGCCGAGGAACAGCCGCTCCGCCAGCATCCACGCGCCATAGTACAGTCCCCACAGCAGGAAGTTCCAGCCCGCGCCGTGCCATATACCGGTGAGCAGCCAGACGGTCAGAATGTTGCAGATCCACTTCCACTTGGGTACGCGGTTCCCGCCCAGGGGGAAATAGACGTACTCCCGGAACCAGGTGGTCAGGGAGATGTGCCAGCGCTTCCAGAACTCCACAACGGACTTGGAGATATAGGGGTAGTTGAAGTTCTCCAGGAACTCGAAGCCCAGCATCCGCCCCAGGCCGATGGCCATATCGCTGTAGCCGGAGAAGTCGAAGTAGATCTGGAAGGCGTATGCCGCCAGTCCCAGCCACGCGCCCGCCGCCGTCAGACTCTGGGCGGCCAGGGACTGATCCCAGAGCTGGCCGATGGCGTTGGCCAGCAGCACCTTCTTTGCTGCGCCCACAGTGAAGCGCTGTACGCCGGAGACGAACTTCTCCAGATCCTCTCTCCGGTTCTCCAGCTGGTCCGCAACGGATTTGTAGCGGACAATGGGGCCCGCGATCAGCTGGGGAAACAGTGTGACGTATGCCCCGAAGGACACCACGTTCCGCTGTACGGGCGCGTCACGACGGTAGACGTCGATGGTGTAGCTCATGGTCTGGAAGGTGTAGAAGCTGATACCGATGGGCAACGGCAGTCCCAGCACGGGCATGGGCAGGCCCGTCAGGGCCCGCACGTTGACAGCGATGAAATCCCAGTATTTGAAGAACACCAGGATGGCCAGATTGAAAAACACCGACGAGGCCACCGCCCGCCGGGCCTTCTTATCATCCGCCCGCCAGCGCTCCACCAGCATCCCGTGGACATAGTCCACGGCAATGGACAGCAGCATAATCAAAATGTATACCGGTTCGCCCCAGCCGTAGAAGAAGAGACTCACCAGCAGCAATATCAGATTCCGCAGCTTCAGCGGCGAGAGCTTGTAGACGGCGAGCACCGCCATCAGATAGAAAAACAGAAAGGGCAGGCTGGAAAAGATCATGGTCCTCTCTCCTGTAAAGCGGGGCATACATGCCTTACATGTACGCCCCGGATTTTTTATCCAAACAGCTTGTTAAATGCGTCAACCGCCTGGTCCTGCTCGCTGCCGGCGCAGATCAGGGCGGCTACGTTCCCATGGGTGATGACCTGGGCTTTCTCCCAGGCGGCGGTGGTCTCGGGATAGAAGGCGCCGCCGTTGACCTGACTGTCCACCCGGGCCTGGAGGATGGAGGCCGCCGCCTGTGCGTCGGCCTCGCTCTCAAGCTCCAGCAGAACGAACTCAAAGGGCACAGCGGTGATTGCCGCCATCTTTGCCACGACCTGCTTGGACGTGTAGTTCTCTAAACCGGGGTAGACCTGGGGGATCATATCTGTCTCCACGTCCATCATGGCGGGGGTGTTGTCCGCGCCCAGGGTGGCCATGAAATCCTCGTAATACTTGTTCAGGTCGGGGGCGGCCTGTCCATTGTTTCCGCCGCCTCCGCCGCAGGCGGCCAGCGCCGGCAGCAACATCGCGCACAAGAGAATGCTCAGCAATTTTTTCATATGGGTTACCTCCAAAACTTTTTCGTCGTCCCTCTATCGGGCTCGCACCATTAGACGGACCCCATATGAAATTGTTTCCCGCTTTCTGAAAAAATTTCCTGCCGGGGCGTACTTTATTGAATGGTATAACTTCCCCGGACCAGCAGCAATGCGCCGTCGGAGCTGGTCACGCTGCGGCTGTCGGTCATTAAATAGAGATGATTGAGCTGCAGGCTGGCGCCGCCATCAATGTTTCCCCCGGCGGTGATGTCAGCAAGCCCAGGCGCGGGGGAGGCGGTGCACCTGGCCGTGCCGGAGCGCAGCAGCACCTCGCATCCCGCCCCGCCGGAGAGAGTCTGTCCGGCGGTCAGGGTCACGGTGGAGTAGGCGGCGCCGGCCGGTCCCGTGCCCAGCTCCTGGGCCAGCTTGGCGTTCCGGGCGGCAATGCGCTCGTCCACCTTGTCCAGAATCTGACCGGTAAAGGTGTCGGTGAGATAGCTGAGGCTGACCAGCGGGTCGCTCTTGGAGCCCGCGCCGCCGGCGGCTGTGGCCGCGATGACGGTCAGCCCCGCCAGGGCCATCAGTACGCACACAAGGGTGCGCAGTCGTCTTTTGTTCATGGAATATCCTCGCTCAATATGTAGATGTTGTTCCGCCGGGTCCGCGAGGGCCGGGCGCACCGGTCCCCGCGGGCCTGTTTTTGTTAAAACCCGTGATTATACGAGCCTGTCGCTGTGCAGACCGAAGCTGACCGCGATTGCCGCGTCCACTCTGTCCATCAGTTCCTTGTCCACGCGCCCCATCTTTTCCCGCAGACGGCGCTTATCCAGCGTGCGGATCTGTTCCAATAATACCACAGAATCACGGGTAAGTCCATAGTTTTGCGCTGCCAATTCTATGTGGGTGGGCAGCTTTGCCTTTCCCGTCTGGCTAGTAATGGCCGCCACGATGACCGTGGGGCTGTATCGGTTCCCTGTATCGTTCTGAACGATCAGCACGGGACGGACGCCGCCCTGCTCGCTGCCTACGACCGGGCTGAGGTCGGCATAATAGATGTCGCCGCGTTTTACGCTTGTATCCACAAAGTTCACACTCCGCCGGAAGAAGTGCCCGAAGCAACGGGCCACTATCATTCTCCCACGCAGCCGCGGATTTTATACGGCGCGCCCCCATAAAATGGAGGCCGCCGCAGGACACCGGGATTCCCTGCCCCTGTGTATCCTATGCCGGGAGGGAGGGGGCGGTGACGCTGCGGGGCCATATTCTTGCAAAGGCCGGCGAGCTGTGGTATAATGGCGAAATTCCAAAAGACAGGGGAGGAGAGAAGCTATGGTTCGGTACGCGGAGGAGAGGGACCTGCCCCGGGTGAACGAGCTGCGATGCCAGGTCAACGAGCTCCATTCCGCCGGACGGCCCGACATTTTTAGGGCCGGATTTTGCCGGGAATTGCAGGAGCGGGCCTATACGCTGCGGTGCGGAGAAGACAGCGACGTCATAGTGGCGGAGCGGGACGGCGTGGTCTGCGGCATGGCGCTGGTAGAATACCTGCACAGGGAGGAGTCGCCCTACTGCTGTGCCAGAGAAATCTATCATATTATCGAATTTGGCGTGGATGAAGTCTTCCGGCGCCGGGGCGTGGGCCGGGAGCTGATGGACTTCCTGGAGGCTGAGGCAAGGAAAAAGGGCTTTTCCGGCATCGAACTGGATATGTGGACCTTCAACGAGGAGGCGAGAAAATTTTACGAGGCCGTTGGCTTTAAGACTTTCCGCCTCTTCATGGAGAGGAAACTGGGCGGCGGGGAGTAACGGCGCGGCCCCCCGGCGCAGGCCGGGGGGCCGCTTATTACATGTGCGCGGAGACTACCGGCTGTTATAGGCTCTGATGCCCTTAGCCAGCAGGTCCATGGCCCTCTCCAGGTCCTTCTGCTTGAGAACGTAGGCAATGCGGATCTCGTTGATACCCTTGCCGGGGGTGGCGTAGAAGGAGCCGCCGGGGGCGAACATCACTGTGTCGCTGTTGTCGTCAAAGTCGGTGAGCAGCCACTGTTGGAACTCGTCCGCGTCGTCCACGGGCAGCGCCGCCATCAGGTAGAAGGCCCCGCGGGGACACTCGCAGATCACCCCGGGAATCTCCTTGAGCTTGGATACGACCGTATCCCGGCGGCGCTTGTACTCCTCCCGGACGGCGGCGAAGTAGTCCGGCCCCACGTCGTACAGGGCGGCGGAGGCCACCTGGTCCAGGGTTGCCACGGACAGGCGGGCCTGACAGTACTTGATGGCCTCGCCCATCAACTCCTTGTTCCGGCTGATGATGCACCCGATTCGGGCCCCGCAGGCGGAGAAGCGCTTGGATACGGTGTCGATAACGATCACGTTCTCCGCCGCGTCTTTGAATTCGCCCAGGGACTGGAGGGGCTCGCTGGCGTAGACAAATTCGCGGTAGGCCTCGTCGCCGATGATGAACAGCTCGTGCTCTTTGGCTACATCCACCATCATGCGCATCTCCTCGGGGGTCAGCACGTTGCCGGTGGGGTTGCCGGGATTGGTGCACATGATGGCCCGGGTGCGGGGGGTGATGGCCGCCTCAATTTTGGAGCGGTCGGCGTAGTGATACCCCTCCTCGGGCACAGTGGACACAGGACGGATGGAGGCTCCGCAGGTGCTCACCATGGTGTTGTAGTTGGGGTAAAAGGGCTCGGGGATGATGATCTCGTCCCCCTCGTCCAGGATGCAGTTGAGAACGATCTGCAGCGCCTCGCTGCCGCCGGTGGTGATGAGGATCTCGTCCTTCTCAAAATGTATGCCTAGATTGTCGTAATACTTCTGGATGGCATCGATGAGCACCGGCAGGCCGGGGGAGGGAGCGTACTCCAGCACAGGCTGCCGGAAGTCCCGCACCGCTTGAAAATACTGGGGCGGGGTCTCTATGTCCGGCTGGCCGATGTTCAGGTGGTAGATTTTTTTCCCGGCGGCCTGGGCGGCTACCGCGTAGGGATGGAACTTTCTCATGGGGGACAGGCCGCACTTTTTGACCTTGCTGGAAAATTTCATGTTTATGATCCCTTTCCCCGCTGACGCGGCGTCACTTTTTCAGAGTATCCACCCACTGGCCGTATTTGGCGATATTGGCCTCCCGCGCTTGAGCGTCCGCGCCCTTGGTGAGGATGTAGACCTTGATCTTCGGCTCGGTGCCGGAGGGGCGGACGATGATGGACGTGCCGTCCGCCAGTTCGAAGCGCAGCACGTTGGAGCCGGAGAGCTCCATGGAGGTTTTCGCCCCTGTGGCGCAGTCGAGGACGCTGCCGTCGGCGTAGTCCTTGAACTGGGACACCCGGACTCCGGCGATATCGGCGGGAGGATTCTCCCGGAGACCCTTCATCAGCTTCGCCATATCCGCCAGACCGTCCAGACCGGGCATCACTAGGTTGTGGGTCTTCTCGCCGTAGAAGCCGTGCTTCTCATACAGGGCCTGGAGCGCGTCCAGCACGGTCATGCCCTTGGCATAGTAGTAGGCGGCCATCTCAGTCAGCAGCAGGGAGGCGGTGACCGCGTCTTTGTCCCGGACAAAATCACCCAGCATGTAGCCGTAGCTCTCCTCGTAGGAGAAGACCACTTTGCCCTCGCCGGAGCCCTCCAGGGCGTTCTTCTTCTCGGCGATGAACTTGAAGCCGGTGAAGGTGTCGAAGCAGGCGGCCCCGCAGCTCTCGGCCACGGCCTTGGCCATCTCGGTGGTGACGATGGTCTTTAAAGCCACGGGATTCGCAGGGAGTTTGCCGGTGCGCTCCATGGCGCCCAGCATATAATCCAGCAGCACCACGCCGGTCTGGTTGCCGGTCATGACCTTGTACTCGCCGTCCTTGTCCCGAACCATGATGCCTACCCGATCGCTGTCGGGGTCGGTGCCCAGAATGAAATCCACATCGTTGGCCTTGGCCAGCTCCACCGCCAGATAGAAGCCCTCGGGGTTCTCGGGGTTGGGGGACTTGACGGTGGGGAAGCTGCCGTCGATGACCATCTGCTTGGGCTCGCAGAGCAGGTGCTTCACGCCGGCCCGCTTGAGGGCCTCGGGCACCAGCTTGTGGCCGCAGCCGTGGAAGGGGGTGTAGACCAACTTGAAGCTGTCCGCCACGGCGGGGATGGCGCCGGCGTCCACGGTCATGGCCATGGCCTCTTTGAGGAACGCCTCGTCGGTCTCCTCGCCCATGACTGTGATGAGGCCGGCCTTCACGGCCTCGTCATAGGGCATGGTCTTCACACCGGTAAAGATGTCGATCGTCTCCAGCTCCCTGGCGATGGCGTCGGCGTGCTGGGGGGGCAGCTGGGCTCCGTCCTCCCAGTAGACCTTATAGCCGTTGTACTCCTTCGGGTTGTGGCTGGCGGTGACGTTGATACCCGCCTGACAGCCGTAGTGCCGCACGGCGAAGCTCAGCTCAGGGGTGGGGCGCAGGGCGTCGAAGATGCGGACCTTGATGCCGGCGGCGGCGCAGACCTCGGCGGCGGCCCGGGCGAACTCCATGCCGTGGAGGCGGCAGTCCATGCAGATGGCCACGCCCCGCTCCTTGGCCTGCTCACCCTCGGCGCAGATGACATTGGCGAAGCCCTGTGTGGCGTGGCGGACCACATAGAGGTTCATGTGGTGCAGGCCCATGGCCATTGTGCCCCGCAGCCCGGCGGTGCCGAACTCCAGGGGACCGTAGAATCGGCTTTCGATCTCTTTGGGATCGTTTCGGATAGCCTCCAGCTCGGCGTGCTCCTCCGCCGTCAGTACGTCGCTGTCCAGCCATTTTTGATATTCCTTTTGATAATCCATGTGAATCGCATCCTCCTTCTTTCAGCAGCGTGGCGCTGTTGGAGCTATTGTACCAAAAATTCCCCCTGGGTTCAACCGCGGAAAGCAAATTTCCATGGAAATCAATTTATGTCCGACATACGCTCCTCCGGGGTGCAGAGGTGCGCATCATACGCGGTCTGGGCGGAAGCGCCCGTCTGTCTCGCCATTCAGCCCAAAACGACGAGTGGCGTCTCACAATAGAGCGCCACTCGTCAGCGATTCTCCTCATCACCCTGCTTCCCGGGTTCCTCCCCCTCCGGACGCTTCCAGCCGCTGAGCAGCATGGCCCCGCCGCCGTACAGCAGGAACAGTCCAAAGGGTTTGCGCAGCAGGCTCACGTCCACCGCCATGGACAGCAGCGCTCCCACCAGGGCCGCCGCCGTCCCCAGGGGTGCAGCCTCCCGCCATGTTGTCCTGTCCAGATAGCCGTTTTTCCGGTGAAAGAACAGGCTGATGGCTGCTGTGGGGATGAAAAACAGCAGATTCACCGCCTGGGCCTCCCGGTGATCCACTCCCAGCAGCAGCGTCATGCACACCAGCAGCAGCGTCCCGCCCCCCACGCCCCAACTGGACAGCGCCCCGGTGGCCAGCGCCGCCAGAAAGGGCAGCAGCCACTCTACCATAGCAGATACCTCACCCCGCCGTACAGCAGAAACAGCCCAAAGATGATCTTCAGTATACGCACCGGCACCTTTTCAAAGCTCAGCCCGCCGATAACGCCGCCCACCGCGCCCCCCGCCAGATAGGGCCATACCAGCCCCCACGCCGGCCGCACCCGCCAGAGATACACCGCCGCCGACACGCAGCACATGGGCAGAATGATGGCCACGCAGGTGGCGAAGGCCTTTCGTCCATCCAGCTGCCGCCACTTCACCAGCAGCGGCAGCAGCGCCATCCCGCCGCCGCCGCCGAACAGCCCGCTGAGCAGGCCTCCCAGGCCTCCGGCGATCTGATTTTTCCGCTTGTCCGTCATGACAGCCGCCCTTCCTCTTCTCCCTATGTACTGCCGGCCCGGAGGGGCCGGCGGCGGATTACTGCATCAGCTTGAAGCTCTGGCAGTCGGTGCACTGGTCCATGGTGGGGTTGGTTTCGTGGGTGCCCACCTGGATGGCGTCCAGGCCGCAGTACTGCTCATTTTTGCAGTGGTGGGCGCAGGTATTGACGCTGCAACGGATGGAACGGTTGGGCTTGCAGGCGCAGCCGCTGTTGGTGCAATTACTCATGCTGTGGTTCCTCCTCATCTGTCGTCGTTAATGGGTTTGCCGGAGGTAGTTTGCGCGTTTTTTTTCAAAATATGCGATGGGCCAAAAAAGGAAAGAGGCCGCAGCCGGCGCGCGGCTGCGGCTTTAGCCCCATTTGAGAAATGCCAAAACACCCAAACGACGGAGCTTTTTCCATCAATTTTCAAACAAGCCCTAATCCAGGATGACGGACTTCTTCTTTCCCTTCTTGTCCCGGGGGAACTCCCGGATTCTGGTCACATACTCCAGATTCACCGCCTGGAGCTGCCCCTGGGCGTCCTCGATCATCATGCCGCCCGCGCCCACCTCCCTGATGGTCCCCTGGACGCTGCCTTCTGTCTGCGTAATGGTGTAGATGATGCACTCTTTCCCGATAAACTGCTTTGCCAGTTCCTCCATGGCTTCCCTCTCCTTTTTCCCTTTTCGTTTGATATGATGGGCCGCCGCCGCTGCCGTCCGCCGCCGCTTTTGGGGCAGGAAGAACAACAGATACAGCAGCAGCAAAATCGGTATCCAGTACCACATGCTACCTACCCCGCTTCTTTTCCGGGCGAAGCATGGCGCGCAGGACCGCCAGAGCCAGCAGGACAATGGGCAGCTCGCTCACACCCTCACCTCCGCCCTCTGGTAGCACCGCGCGCTGAGGACCACCAGGATCAGCAGGAGCGCCGCGCCCACCGCCGCCCACATGGCGGGGCTCAGCAGCCCGATCACGAACACGATGCCCCGCCCCAGCTGGGCCAGGAGGCTGGCGCCGCCCTCCCTGGCCGCGTCCACGCTGTTGCCGACGATCAGGGGCAGGAAGCACAGGGGGAACCACACGACGGCGAAGCCCTTGGCTCCGAACCGCAGCAACAGGGCCCCGAAGAGGAAGTCCACAATAGTCATACCGATGACAAAAACAGGGTAAAGCCACCAGGGCATCACGGCGAACACGTTCAGCTCCACCTCCCAGCCGGGATAGATCACGCTGTAGAGCCAGACCTCCAGCTGGTTGAGCAGCGCCGCGAAGACCACGCCCAAGGCGCAGTTCAGCATGGTCAGGATGGGATCGACCAGTATATAGGCCCGCCGGGGCCAGCCCATGGAGACCGCCATCCGGTACCGGTTCCCGCCGGTGACGCCGCCCCGCACCAGTCCTCCAAAGACGGTACCCATCAGGGCCATCATGCCGCCGATGGCGGCGCAGTCCTGGTCGTTGTTCAAAATGGCGTTGATAATCAGCACCATGACCACGCCCAGCAGGAACAGTCCCGCCTGGAAGGCCATCATCACCAGAACGCCGTCGCGGTTCACCTTCAGATGCTTGATAAAGAAGTTCATGTTCCTGCCTCCCTTATAATTTCACTTCCTGCCGCCGCAGGAGCATCCAGTGGAACGCCGCGTCCACCGCCAGGGCCGCCGGTACCGCCGCCGCCAGCCACCAGGGCGTCGTGACCAGGTAAGCCGACAGCTCCACCGTCTTTGCCACGGCCAGGCCGTCCGCCATGGTTACGCCGGCAAAGCCCGCCGTGCCGCCCGCAAAGCCGCAGATGACGATGATGATGATCGTACCCAGCCACTTCCACTTGGAGAACACCGTCCCCATGATGCTCCCTATGGCGGAGACGATGATCAGAATACACAAAATGGTAGGGATGCTCCGCAGGCCAACAGCGGACACCTCCCCCGGCACCACCAGCCAGATGAGGGCGCACAGCGCCACCGTCACCGCAATTGTCAGCGCCCGGAAGTAGTGGAAGCCCAGCAGCACGTTCCGCCGGGTCTCCCCCATGGACATCAACAGCGGCATATACAGGGTATGGGTTCCGGTGTTGCTCAAGAGGATACATAAGACAGCGCCGGTGCACAGAAAATAGGGCGCCACCGTGGCGAAGGTCCGCAGGTCCAGCCCCTCCGCACCGAACACGGCGATGACCGACAGCACCGCCGCTATGGCCAGCGTCACGCCCGTAAACTCCCAGTTGTACCGGGTCCAGAATTTCAGGTTCCGCTTCACTGCTTGACTTCCTCCTCTCCGCACAGGGCCACGAAGGCCCGCTGGAGGCTCACCGGCTGAACGGACACGTCCCGGTTCTCGTCCACCGCCTGTCCCGGCTTGAGGAACACGGTGACGCCCTTGCTGCGGCCCACGGTCTCGGTGTGGTGGACCTCCAGACCGGCCACGGCGGCGTCCACCTCCTCGATTTTGCCGCTGACGTGGACGGCGCTGTCCACGAATGCCTGGGTGTCGGCGGTCAGGAGGATCTTTCCCTCGTGGAGGATGATGACCTCCTCCAGCACGTCGGCGGCCTCCTCGATGATATGGGTGGAGACCACGAAGGTCCGTCCGGAGCTGGCGTACTCCTCCAGCAGCAGCTTGTAGAACTGCTCCCGGGCCACCACGTCCAGCCCCGCCACCGGCTCGTCCAGGAAGGTGTAGGAGGCCTTGGAGCACAGGGCCACCACGATGGTGATCATGGAGAGCATCCCCTTGTTCATCTTCCCCAGCTTCTTTTTCAGGTTCAGGTCGAACAGCTTCACCAGCCGCTCCTCCAGAGCCTTGTCCCAGCCGTCGTAATAGGTGGCGGCGATGCGCAGATACTCCTTGGCCTTCATGGCGGCCAGACCGCTCTCGGCATTGGAGTTCAGCTCCCGGGAGAAGCAGATTCTGGACAGGCTCTTCCGGTTTTCCCATACCCGGTCTCCATCCAGGGTGACGGACCCCCTGGTGGCAGGGTTCTGGGCGGAAAGGATGGACAGCAGGGTGGTCTTTCCCGCGCCGTTGCGGCCAATAAGGCCATAGATTTTCCCGGGCTGGAGATCCAGCGTCACGTCCCGCAGAACGTCTTTGCCGCCGTAAGCTTTCACGATGTTTTCACAATGCAGGCTCATATGTTTCTCTCCCCTATCATAGATAAAAGTTCTTCCCTGGAAATCCCCAGGCTTTTGGCCTCCGCCAGCAGGGGGGCCACGTGGTTTTCCGCAAAGGCGGCTCTGCGCTTGGCCAGGATTTTCTCTCTGGCTCCTTTAGAGACGAACATGCCGATGCCTCTTCGCTTATACAGGATGTCCTCGTCCACCAGCAGCCCCACGCCCTTGGCGGCGGTGGCCGGATTGATGGTGTAGAGTTTCGCCAGTTCGTTGGTGCTGGGCACCTGTTCCTCCTCCAGCAGGATACCCCGGAGGATGTCAGTCTCGATCATCTCGCTGATTTGCAGGTATATGGATTTCTGTTCGGTCAGGCGCTCATTCAAACGTCTCTCTCCTTTCTTTGCTAGTTGGTGATGTGGTTAATTACTTATGTAACTAACCATACAACAAATGAGCTGATTTGTCAAGGGGGCAAAGTAAAAATATTGGTTCATATGCGGTCTGCCGGGAAAATTCCTCTTTACAACCGCGCCCGGAGGTGGTATAATGCTCCCAGATAATAAAATATTGTGCCAGCTGCTGCCGCTGCTGCGGCGCGTGGAATGGGGTGAAAGTCCCCGCGAGTCGGTCACTGTGATGCCTGTCCGGAAACGGGAGAGGATAAGTCAGATACATGGCAGTCTGGTTGTTTTTCCGCCGAAACCGGAACGATGTGTTCAGTTCGGCCTCACCGTATATACGGCGGGGCCTTGTGCGTTCCGCGGCTTCGGCCCTGGGACGTTTTTTTGTCCCTTTATGATGTGTTTCCTCCGGTCCCGATGGGGCGGGGCCGGGAAACTATATGCACTATCTCTTTTCATATCGGCTCTATTGAAAACCCGCGGGGCGTCCAGGTCTCAAGACCGCCTGGACGCCCCTGTGGGTTTTTCGACAGATTGAGGGCGGAAAGCACAAAAAATCCGTTTCCTAAAAAATATAGTTTGCATTTTAACAATACATCTGGTAGGATAGAGGAGTAATCATTCCATAACAGGAGGTCGTCCTCATTATGAAGAAGCTAGTCGTCAGCAAAGAGTACCCCTGCAAAGCGTGCCTCAGCTGCGTCCGGGCCTGTTCCGAGGCGTTCTACAAGAAGTTTGATCCGGACCTCAGCTGCATCCGCATCGTTGCTAAGCCCGACGGTGAACCCAAGGTGCAAAACTGCATCATGTGCGGCAAGTGTGCCCGTACCTGCCCCGAGGGAGCCATCTCTCAGAACGCCAAGGGCGTGTACATGATCGACAAGCGCAAGTGCGTGGGCTGCGGCGAGTGCGTCAAGGCCTGCCCCATGCAGGTGATGTGCCTGGTTCCCGAGCCGGACGCCAAGCCCAGCAAGTGCATTGCCTGCGGCCTGTGCGCCAAGGCCTGCCCCATGGGCATCCTCTCCGTCGAGGAGAAATAAGGCCCCCATACATAACCCGGTAAACAGAGCGGAGGGAAAATCCCTCCGCTCTGTTTCGTTTGTCAAACAATATGCCCGATACCCGTGGAAAAAACACCTCAAAAAATTACCGGCGTATACAAGGCCGGACGTGAAGACGCCCCTCAAGATTCCGGATGATTCGACTCCCGCAGGATGGTTACAGGGCACTGGTGAAAAATTATTTTCAGAAATACGACAGCGCGAAAAAAATTTTATTTTTTTCGCGAAAATACTTGAAATATATTTTCACATCCTGTATAATGCAGGCATACTGCTATAGAAGCCCTGGTCCTCTGCATCATGGAGCGTCACCGACAGGCTCATGGTTTCAACAAGTGGATGTCGAAGAGAAAGGGATGATCTGTTGTGAAAAAAAACCGCACCCGTTTTTTGAGCTTTCTTCTGTCCCTGGTCATGATCGTCACCCTCGTCCCCCCTGCAGCCGCGTCGCAGCTGTATGAGGGCACGGACAACGGCGTGCCGATTGAGGAATCAGACGGCGTTGTGCCGTCCGAGACTCCGGAAGACGGCACGCTGCCTGAAACCACGCCGGACGGCACGCCTCCTGTCTCTCCGGAGGACAACGCGCCGGCCGAAATTCCGGAAGACAACACCATGTCAGAAAATCCGGAGAACAGTGAGCCTCCCATTCCTCCGGAGTACAACGTGCCGTTCGTTCCCAATACGCAGCCCGGAATCCCGGGCGACGTGGGCGGCGATCCGTGGAATTACGCCCTGGAGCCGAGGACAGCGCCCTCGATTCCCGGTTACAGTCTGGTAACCGACGGCAGCCAGCTGCAGGCGGGGAGCAACTATCTGATTGTTGCCCAGGGCGAGCATGGGATGTATGCGCTGTATCCCTGGAACAGAGATGGGACCCCTGGCAACTTGCCAGCCGCTGGGTATTATGGCACACATATCGCCAAGTTGTCCGTTGAGGATAACATTGTGACTGCCACAACCACGACAGCTCCATCTCAATCACTGAGTGAAAACCTCAATCGGGAGGATCTGCACATAGCGATTGCCCCGTCAGTGAGCGGTTACACACTTGCGTCTGCAGCCATTCAGAATGTATCTCTATCGCTGCGTGGAACAGCTTGGTGTGATAGCAATTACGGTGGTTTCAGTATTACTTTTGATGCTTTTGGTGCTGTTGCCATTGCAAGTTTAACGGAAAACGCAAGCGATAGCCGCGCATTAGTGATGTCTGAATCCAACGGTGCCTATGAGTTTGTTAACAGCGCGAACGGCACGCATTTCGGCACCGATTTCTGGGGCCCTATGAATAATGGGAGTAAGCCGGCTGGCGCCCCCATTTATATCTACGTCGAGGAAGCTCCCGCCGAGTTTGGGACGAACCTCTCGCAGATGTTTATCAATGATGACAGCACCCACAACTCCTGGGTCTTCACCGGGGGGCGCACCGCGCAGGGCAGCTACCAGGATATTGGCGGGGCCCGCTCCTACGCCGGACACTTTGAGGAGTATATCCGCTATTCTTTAAAGACTGGCACCGACACCGGCTCTCCTCTGCTCCAGCGCCATGTCATCAACGTGGCTTACGAGGGGCAAAGTCTGGCGGACGTCGCTGCCAGCTTTGAGAGCCGCATTGCTGCGCTGAATCCTCGCGCGGTATCCTATCTGATGGAGAGCGGGGAAAGCGTAAGCGAGTACTTCAATGAAAATTTGAAAATCCTTATTGATAGTTCTCTCGCTCTCCGCAGCGGTACCGGCATGATCGTCATCCAAACCCTCACCCAAGAGGATAAGTTGGCCGTGGATGCTGTGCTGGAGGGGCTTTCCAACGAGCAGAGACCCTACGTCAAGTCTGTACTGTTTTCGCTTAGTGAGGGAGCTGCCACCGCCAGAGGTCATCTGGAAATGGCCCGGCAGCTTGCGGAAGCCGTCACCGGAGAAAGCCTCCAAGATAGTCGTTGGCCGTATAAGCACACATCAAAC
Organism: uncultured Oscillospiraceae bacterium; assembly: GCA_910584045.1. Taxonomy (GTDB): domain Bacteria; phylum Bacillota; class Clostridia; order Oscillospirales; family Oscillospiraceae; genus Pelethomonas. The sequence goes on from CAJTYO010000028.1 coordinate 21,458, forward strand.
GGCACTCCATTAGGAACCATTCCCAGTGGCTTCCCCTATAAAGAGGCCGTGACTGCTGAACATGATGGCTACGATATCCCGAAGACGACGGCTGTCAGCGAGTTGGCGTCCGGAACCTCCGATTCCCTGACATGGCTCTTTATGGGCGATTCCATCACCCACGGCGCGATCTGGACGGACGGCTTTGACAGCCTCCCCCAGCTCTTTGAGAAGTTCGTGAAGGACGACTTGGGCCGTATGCAGGATATCGTCATCAACACGGGCAGCTCCGGCGCGACTGCGGGCACCACCCTTGGTGACCTGGATCGCCGCCTGAATACATACAGCCCTGACGTTGTGGTGCTCATGCTGGGCACAAATGACGCCAAGAGCAATGTGGGCGAAGATGTTTTCAAGAGGAATCTCGTCACGATTTTGGATGCAATTAGTGCCAAAGGCGCTATCCCCGTTCTGCGCACCCCGCCTCCCAGGAAAGACCAGCCGGCGAATCTTCCGAACTATGTCCAGTGCGTCCGCGAGGTAGCGGCGCAAACTGGCGTGATCCTGGTGGATCAGTATCAGGAGTGGACCTCGCTGAGCAACTGGGAATCAGTATTTAGGAAGGATAACATCCACCCGGACGAGGCTGGGCATGTCTGGATGGCGCATCAGCTCATCTATGAGCTGGGCCTCTGGCGTGAGGGCTCCGCTATCTGTTCGCTGGAATATGTGGTGAAGGAGAACGCCGCTGCGCCCGACGGGTATGCCGATCCTCCCGCCCAGCCCCCGGCGGACTTCCAGCAGCCCCCGGACGTCCTTAGCGGCACGGGCAGCGCAGGTCCCATGGAGGGCGACGATACCAATAGCTATTTCCGTATTCCCGCCATGGTTACTCTGTCCAACGGCTGGCTTGTGGCTGCGTCCGACATACGTTGGCCCAACACCAACGATTCCCCCAATAATCTGGATACCATTGTCTCCGTCTCCAAGGACGGCGGCGCAACCTGGGACTGGGAGGCCGTCAACTACTTTGCCGACTTCGCACCCAGCCGGGGGCCGAACTATTACAGTGCGGATGGAAACAAGGTATGGCCCTCCGTAACAAACAGCGCTTCCTTTATCGACCCCGCTCTGGTGGTGGATGGCAGCGGAAAGCTGTGGATGCTGGTGGACCTGCAGCCGCCCAACGTCAACCTGAACCAGAAGGCCCAGAAGGCTGGAAGCGGCTTTGACGAGTCCGGTTATCTGATGGTGGGCTATATCCCGGAGAGCCAGTACGACGCTGTCGTTAATACCAATGTGGGACTGACTGCTGATTCCTCCGCGCAACTGGCCCAAGACCACTATCTGTACCGGGTGGATATCAACGGTTCTGATGACATAACATTCAAAACCGCTTGGAAGAACGGTGAGACAGTAACCCTCCGCCCCATTTTCCACAGAGACGGCGGGGCTCTGACCGGTTACTATGTGGACGCCTTCTTCGACCTCTGGTACGACTACGGTGGCAATGAAGGGCTGCAGCCTGTATGGTGCAAGCAAAAGCAGGCTGTTTTTGAAACGGTGCAGCGCCCGGACTATTACGTACAGGCCAACCTGTTTTACATCCAGTCCGACTGGAAGGCGTTCTCTGTCACCTATCTTATGCTCCGCAGCGCGGAGGTCATAAATGACGAGCTGGTTTGGAGCGATCCTGTACTCGTCAATAACGGAATCAAGGGCGCAGAGAGATTCCTGGGCGTGTGCCCCGGCCGGGGTATTACGGTTGCGCTGGATGGAAATAGCGAGCGCATCATCTTCCCGGTGTACGACAACGTTACCAGCGTCGAGCGGGCCAGCACCATCTATTCCGATGATGGCGGCGCAACCTGGACCCGCGGCATGAGAGTGCCGGAGCTGGGGATCACCAGTAAGGCCAGCGAATCCCAGATTGTTGAGCTGCCCGACGGGACGCTGCGGATGTATTCCCGGAATAACAAGAATCAAATCAGCTACGCCGACAGCATCGACAAGGGCATAACCTGGGGCGCTTCCAGCTTTGATACGAACCTGACCTATTGCGGAGACTGCATGGTTTCCTTTATCAATCTGGAGGGCTCGCTCCTCGCGCCGGACGGCACGCGGTATGACAACCTGATTCTTGCGTCCTATCCCAAGGGTGCGGCCTACCGGAGCAACGGTGTGATCCGCATCGGCTCCGTTGGAGCGGACAATGTCGTTACATGGCTGAACGACGACGCGATCCGCTATCAGGATCGATTCAACTACTCCTGTCTGACCCAGCTGCGGGAGGAAGACAATCCCAACCAGGCCGCCGACTGCTTCGCCGTGCTCTATGAGAAGGACGACGTTGACTTGAGCGGCAGGGGCGTCATGGCCATGAAGTTCTACAAGCTGACCACGGCGGACCTGCTGGGCGACGAGTGGAGCTTCATCCCCGAGGGCGTGGATGTAGAGCCCTTCGTCATGAATTTGGCCGCAGATGGTCTGGTGGAGGTAAAGGGCTATAAGCTGCTGGATATGGTCCGGAATGAGACTAAGATCATCACGGCTGAGTGTACCGCCCCTGTCATGGCTCGGAGCGCCGGTCCCGTAGTGATCTGGAGCTCCTCCAATGTGAATGTGGTCAGCGCAGATGACGGTGTGATCACCGCGAACGGCGCGGGTATCGCCAAGATTACCGTGACCGCCAGCAACGGAAACCTCACCCGCAGGGCGACCGTGGAGGTCGTTGTGCAGGAGACGGCGGACGAGATCAGCACGCTGCCCGAAAAATACGGCGTTGACCAAGTCACGGAGAGGGAAGTACCTGCCTCCACTGTTTACCACATGGTGGCAGGCGGGGTGCTGGCAAACGGCGACGAATGCCTCATCTATTCCGAGAACGGTACAAGGCTTCTGTATGGCCATCCTGACAGGACGGATCAAAACAATATATCGGGGTACTCGACGAACAGCGAAAAAACAGAAATAAACGGGAAAACTGGCGGGGGTGCTATTGAGCAGAATCTGAAATGGACCCTTGTCGCTGCGGGTGATGGATATGCCTTCCGGAATGTGGCTACCGGTAAGTACATCACCACAACCGTAAGTACTCACAGCAGTGGACAGCTTGCAGTGAGCGATGATCCTGTTTCTTTCCAAATCATTCATCAGGGCAACGGTGTTTATAACATTAAGTGTGGGGAGCAATACCTGGCGTTCGCCGGTAAATGGGTGATGCAGGCTGCCCCGGCTGCACTGCGGCTGTACCGCATGGTGACCGGTACGATCTACGCCACCCACGCCGACGGCCTCAGAGCCCTTCTCCAGGATATGGAGATAGCGGAGAACCTCTATGCCGACGTGCTGGCACTGGAAGGGGAGTACGCCGGCCAGAGCGAGGCGCGCGAGGCGCAGGACGCGATCGACGCCGCGACCAGGGAGCTTTACGCCAATCTGCGTGCCGGAGAATCCATCAACGTTCCCACCAGCAGGCCCACCATGCGAGAAAATGACCTGTACCAGGTACAGGTCCTGTGCCTGAGGCACAGGAGCGGCGATGAGGACTGCACGGACCACTGGTGGAGCACCCCGGCGCCCAATTGGGTATGGGTCGATGATTTCGCCGTAGGCGAAATTGAGAAGAACACCGAGTATCAGCCGGAGACTTACCCCTGGCGCTGCCCGGTGACGCCCCGCGGGACCCTGGCGTACTATTTAGGCAAGCTCAATGAAAAGTCAGCCGGCCACACACTGGTGACCAAGGAGCTGCCCGTGGCCTACTATTACTATAATAGTGACAGCGGGGCATGGGAATTCATCAAGAATAAGACCGCCAACCCCAACTGCACCGTGGGCGATAAGAATGTCTATTCTCTGACCATTGAGGCAAACTGCGACCCGGCGCAGGCGCAGGACTGGCTCACCTCCATGGAGGACACGGGCTACGACCGGTTCATCCAGCAGCCCGCCCAGCTGACCGAAGTGGCTGATCGCAAATACCTGATCCTGGCCCAGAGCGGCGCGGCGGGCGACACCGGGGTCTACGCGCTGTATCTCAACCCGAACAGCGGGGCTCCCGGCAGCGCTGTGGACACTGTAACCGCCGGACCCTGTGTGGCTCGCCTTGCCAGGGAGGACGGCGATATCGTGGGATATATCCCCGGAACGAACGAAAAACTCTCGTTGGATCAACTCCTCTTGACCGTGACCAGCGACGGCGGCGGCAAGTTCTATATCGGCAACGGCAGTCTCTACCTGAACTTGAACACCAGGGTCGCCGACACGCAAAACGCGCTGACCGTTGAATCCCGCGCCAACACCGGCGGTGCGTATAAGATTTCGGCCGGTAGTCGTGTTCTGACCCTTTTTGTTTACGGACAGAACAGCAGCAAGGATAGGTGGCACACGGAATTCTGGGGTCCCAATGCGGATCAGGGCCAGTTTGGGGAATTGGGTTCCAGCTACGTCTATTTCTATCGTCCCTACGAGGCTGACGGGAGAACAGTGACGGCGTTCAGCAGCGACGGAACGCCAATTACCGCTGTCAACGAAACCCTCACCATTCCTGGCGGTGGCTACATCAAGCTGGACGATGTGATCTCCTTCACCGTACCCCGTGCGGTAATGAGCGTTACCGTCTTGGAGAAGTACGCATACACACTGGAGCTGGACGCCAACGGCGGCTTCTCTGCGCCGCGCTGCACCATCACCATGGAGGACGGCAGCACCAGCTCCGGCGTCACCCGGTCCGGCGCGGCGGGCAGCGGCGTGTTCTTCGCCCGCACCCGGGAAAACGCAGTCTATTTCGCAGGCCAGGGAGATATTAGAGACTTCTCCTCCCGGAACATTGAAACGCCCCCCTGGCTGAACGCCATCGGCGACCGGATTCTTCGCTCCGCGTACATCGGACAGGGCATCACCGGCGTGGGCAGCAATGCCTTCAAGGGCGCGGTGCTGACCAGCGTCACGCTGCCCGACGGGCTGAAGTCCATCGGCAACAACGCCTTTGAGGCCACCCGCATCCGGTCTGTTACCATCCCCGCAACTGTTGTCTCCATCGGCAGCAGTGCATTCCGGGGCTGCATGGAGCTGACCGAGGTCTATCTGCCCGCCAGTGTGGCCTCCATCGGTTCCGGCGCTTTCGCCAGCTGTCCCCGCCTGCGCACCGTCACCATTGCCGGCGACGTCGCCTCCATTCCCAGCAACGCGTTCCAGGCCCTGAGCGGCCACGGCCCGCTGAATCTGGTGATCCATGGCAGTGTTCCCGCAGGCGCTTGGGCAGGCTATGAGGGCATGGGTTCCTTCCTGCATCAGAACGCCGCCATTGTCTACCTCAGCGCCGTTCCCGGCGCAGAGCTGACGGAGTCGGCTGGCAGCGACGCGTACTTTGCCGTTGTTCCGCGCGACGTGGTTCTCCCGGCGCTGCAGTCCGGCATACTGCCGGTGCTGCCCGCCAGGAACGGCGAGGAGTTCACAGGCTGGCAGGCCGGCGAGACGGGCGAGATCGTGTCCGCGCCTGTTAACCTGCTGGGAGCTCCCGGTATGGGCGCTGCGGACGAGGCTCGGACCGGCGCGGCCAAGTATCCGGGCGGCACGGTGTTCGTCCCGGTGTGGGGTAGTGATCCTGTTGTCCCGGAAACCGTAACCGTAACCTTTACCGTGGACGGCGTCATCCTGACCACCGTCACTGTCAACAGCGGCGAGAGCCTGGGCGAGCAGATGCCCGCCGATCCCGCGCTGGATGGCTTTACCTTCATCGGCTGGGAGGACGCGCAGGGCAGACCCTTCGGCGCTGACACCCCGGTTGAGGGCGATACGCAGCTTTCCGCCGTCTGGCAGAAGGACGAGGAGCCCGGCGTTCCCGGTGAGGCGACCGTGACCTTTATCGTGAACGACGCCGTCCTGACTACCGTTACCGTCAATGAGGGCGAGTGCCTTGGCAGAAAGATGCCCGCCGATCCCATCCGCGAGGGCTATATCTTCACCGGCTGGCAGGATGAGCAGGGCAACCGCTTTACGGCCGGCACAGCGGTCAGAGCCGGCATGGTGGTCACCGCCGTCTGGCAGAAGGAGGAAGCCGGTACAGTAACCGTGTACTTCAATCCCAACGGCGGCGTGCTGAGCGGCGCGAGCTCCTTCACGCTGAAGGAGGGCGATTACCTGGCCCTGAGCGACATCCCCGGCGCCACCCGGACGGGCTACCGTCTGAACGGCTGGTTCACAGAGGACGGCGTCTCCTTCCAGGGAGCGCAGGTCTTCAGCAGCATGACCCTCACCGCCGGCTGGACCTTGAACGAAACGTCCGGCGGCACCGTGCCCCCGTCCAGCTTCCCGGCGGATACCTTCGTGCCTCCGGTGTTCACCACTACCCCCAAGGAGCCCGTAGAGGAGGAGCGGATCGAGGAGATCGAGGACTCCGAGGTTCCCGCCGCCGCCGCCAGCTGGCTCAAGACGCCGGAAAACATCGAGGCGGCAGTGGCAGCCCTTCCCCATCTGGATGTGCCGAAGGCCGCCTGGTATGCGCCCTCTGTGGCCTACGTTTACTCCAACGGCCTGATGAAGGGCGTGAGCGATACGGCATTCTCCCCCGACGCAACCCTTAACCGCGGCATGATGGCGCAGATCATTTACAACCTCGCCCGGCAGCCCGACAGCTCCGTGAACACGCTCTTCTCCGACCTCGACGGCCGGTATTACGCGGAAGCGGTGGCCTGGGGCGCGTCCCGAGGCATTCTCAAGGGCTACAGCGACACTGAGTTTGGCGGCGAAAGAGATCTGACCCGTGAGCAGATGGCCGTGATGCTCTATCGCTACGCCGTCGTCTTGAATCTGGTCGGAAACGTGAACCACACGGTTCTGGACAGCTTCAGCGACCGCGGCACGATCTCCAGCTGGGCCAAGGAGGCTCTGTCCTGGGCTGTGCAGAACGGTCTGATGCAGGGCCGCGGCAGCGGCGTGCTGGCTCCTCAGGCGAACATCACCCGAGCGGAAGCCGCCGCTATTCTGGAGCGATACGGCAAAGCATTCTTCTCCTGACGCATGTCCCTGTCCCGGCTCCTTCGGGAGCCGGGACAGGAGCAGAACGGAACATTCCATCATTTTGAAAAAGGAGAAACAGCATGAAAAATAAGAAACTGAACCGTGTCGCCTCTCTCGTGCTCAGCATCGTCATGCTTTTCACGCTGGCGGTTCCCGGGACGAGCGTTGCTTTCGCGGCGGGTACGGTCTATGAAAAAACGAATTTGATAACTGATCCCGGATTTGATCTGCCGGATGGCTTTGTGACGGACAACGCAATTGGACGCTGGAATAATTGGGAAGTTTCCAAAACCGACCAGGGCCGCAGCGGGAGCGGCGTCCAGTTTGCAAAGAAAGAGTCCTCCCTCCAGTACAACATCGACGGTTCGGAGCTCCAGGTTGGCGCGGCCTATGTCTTTTCCGTTTATGTCAAGATGACAAGCGACAGCGGAAGTCTCCAGGTAGGCGTTAAAAATCATGGCAGCCCGGAGGAGGTCTTCGTTTCCACTGCCGTCAATGGGCAGGAGTGGACACAGTATTCCGTGCCCTTCACCTATCTCGGCGGAAACCCCGTTGTGTTTGTCTATAACCCATACGAGAGCCCTGGCACAGCTTATGTGGATGACGCCTCCCTGACCATAGACAGCCCCATTACCAAGGCGGAGATCAGAAACGGCGGCATTTCCGTTGCGGGCGAGGGTCTGAACATGAACGGCTTCACCGCTGTCTGGACCTCATCCCTCAACCCCAGTAAATCCCAGACCCTGGCGCTCACCCCGGATGGCGACGGGCTGACCTTCACCCCCATCTCCGCCGCTCCCCTGGAGCAGACCATCACAGTGATCCTGACCTACGGGGGAGCGAACATCACGCTCCAATATGCCATAGAGGCGTCCGAGGAGGAGGCGGTTCCCACGCAGGTCAGTGCGGTACAGGCGAGCAACGGTTCCGCCGTCATCACCCTGCGGGATACGCCCACACAGGCGCCCACCATCGACAGCTTCCAGTTTGAATTGACCGTGGACGGCTCCAAAGCAGCTTTCAGCGCAAGTAATTTCCAGTATGATGACGGCAAAACCGTCACCCTGGATTTCGACCCGGTGCCCGCCAGCATGAGCGCTGCGCGGTCAGTCACCCTCACAGTGGCCAGCGGCGAGAGCAGCGCGGCCGACAGCTTTACCGTGGAAAAGGGCGTCTGCAAGACCTACTACGTGTCCTCCGCCACGGGCAGCGATTCCAATGACGGCCTCTCCGAGGCGTCGCCCATTAAGAGCCTTGCAAAGCTGAATACCATCCAGTTTGTCCCCGGCGACCGCATCCTGTTCAGATCCGGCGACACGTTTGTCGGGATGTTCAGGCCCCGCGGCTCCGGCATGGAGGGGGCGCCCATCGTGGTCTCCAGCTACGGCGGCGAGGTCCGGCCCGTGATTCAGTCAGACCCCAATACCCGTCTCCCGTACCTCCTTGGCGCCGGCGGAGGAAACAGCAGTCAGATCAATGGCGCAATTCTGCTGGAGAACGTGGAATACTGGGAGATCCGGAATCTGGAGCTTCATGATCCCAGCTATGATGAAAACGACCACGCGACCAGCAAGCTTACCGTCTATAACGCCGGTATCCGGGTGGTCAACGAGGACCAGGGCGACCTGACCCACTTTATTTTTGACAACCTGTACATCCACGGTTTCCGGGGACCCGGCACGAATCTGGGTAAGACCTCCGGCGGCATCCAGTTTAACGTCAACATCAAGGATGCGGACCTCAGCAAGGCGGTTCCCTCCTGCTTCGTGGACGTGAGCATCACTAACTGCGAGATCGCCTTCTGCGGCCGGAGCGGCATTAACACCCTTACCAGATGGGGCCACCGCACGGTCACCGCCAACGGCGACCCCTGGGCCAACTTCCCCGGAGGCGAGTACTCCTCGAGCCTGACCTACTACCCCAACCGGGATTTCTACATGGCAAATTGCCGCATACACGACATTGACGGCGACGGGCTCATTGTGGACACCTGGTCCAACGCTGTGATCGAGAACAACACGGTTTACAGATGTGCGATCCATCTGACCCAAGAGTCGTCCGCCGCCGTGGGTATGTTCAACTGGAACTCGGATAATGTGGTATTCCAGTATAACGAATGCTATGAAAACGGCATGAATGCGACCCGGGATGATACAAAAGTTGGCGGCACCGTTCTTACTGGAGTTATATCCCAGGACGGGCAGGGCATTGAGGTGGATGCACTGAATCAAAACACCTGGGTGCAGTACAATTACCTCCATGACAACTCCTGCTTCATGATGCTGTGCTGCTTCTCCTCGACTTACAGGAGCTATAATACCTGGATTCGGTACAATCTCAGCGAGAATGAAGGCTACGGCAGGAACAACAAAATTGAGCCGATGGGTTACTTCTATAACGGTGAGTTTGGATTCAACACCGAGGTCTATAACAACACGCTGGTGCTGAACCAAAATACGCTGAAAGATGGAAAGATCTATCTGCTCAGCCGCAATGCACGGGCGGATAACGTCTACAAGTTCTACAACAATATTTTCTACTACACCGGCAATACTCCGGTAGAGGTGGACAACTGGCGTACCGGCGGTACGGACTTCCGGAACAATGTCTTCGTCAACATCAGCAACGCTCCGGCCGGCGGCGGGAATACTGCGGCGAACGCTTCCATCTTCGCCGGCGGAACCGGGCTGGACGCCTACCGGCTTGTGACCGATGCGTACAATGGCCGGGGCGCGTCCCTGGACAGCATGAGCGACAAGATGTTCAGCGGAACAGATATAGTCGGCGAGCCTGTTACCGCGCCCGGTATTGGCGCATTTGCCAGCACGAAGTAAAAAACGCCGGATATGGCGGATATACCCGAGCAGAAAAAGGGGACCGGAGCGATTCGGTCCCCTTTTTCGTTCAGAAATCCGAAAAGAGGATGATTTGAATTTTCCGGCGAATTGTGGTATACTGGCCTAAAACGGCGCATGTATGGGATTGGAGGAGATTCAGCATGAAACCGTCCAGACAGAAAAAGCAAGCCAAACCGCATAAAAAAATTGTGACGGCAGCGGCAGTCGTCGCGGCGGCTGCCGCCGTCCTTATGGCGGCGCTCTGCCTCCGGGGCCGGACGGAGGACGATGAGAGCCTGATTGCCGGGCTCTCCGCTTTCCAGGGCAGTTCCCGCACAGTGGGGCAGGCGGAGTACGACTTCTTCCGTGTCCGCGTGTCGCGGAGCGCCGGCCCCGACAGCTCGGAGGAGGAGCTGGACCGGCTCGCCCGGGAGCAGATCGCCGCAGTCAGCGCCCGGTTTACCCTTGGCAATTATTTGGGCCTTTGTGAGCCGTACAGCTTTGAGGCGCTGGCGTTCCGCATGGAGCAGGAAAATCTCATCCGCAAGGCCAAAATGGACAGCGGCGAGGCGGTATACGGCGCCGCCCAGTTTACGCTGGAGAGCTACCTTGACTATCTGGACAGCAATTTGGAGGCGGACATCGTGAGCTGCCTGGTGGACAGTGCCGACCGCCCGATGCTGGAGCAGGCCAGGGTGTACTATGACGATCACCCCTCGTCCTTTGCGAGGCTGGAATCCGTCACCTACGAGCTGGAGGACGGAGACGGCCTGCATACGACCGAGACGCTGTCCTCCGATGAGCTGCGCAGCTTGCAGAACACCAACAGCCCGCTGTCGGATTTCCTGTCCGCCGCCCAGCCGGGAGAGGTTTTGGAATATCAAACCGCCAATGGCGCTGCCCAGCGGGCCACTTTTGTAGAGGCGCAATGGGAGACGCCGGAGTTTGACGACGCGGTTCCCATCGCAGTGCGCACCTGGCTGAATGCGGAGGTCATGGACAGCCTGTATGCCGCCGTTGCGCAGAATGCCCCCGTCGTCTTCGATTTTTGAAACGCGCAGGCTCTTGGCGCCGCCTATGGCGGCGTAGGGCTGGGGCGGGCAGAAATCCTGGTATGACAATGGCTTGGGTCTCGAGGTTAGAGCGCTCTCAAGAAAAGGTATGAAATACCAGCAGGATTTGCAGGATGTCTCCTTCAATCCGGGCGGAGGCATGTCCGCCCATCTGCTCCATCAGCTCCCGTACAATCGAAAGACCCAGACCGGCCCCGCCCTTTGCCCGGGCGGGGCTGCTTTGATAGAAGCGGTCAAACAGGTGCTCCGGATCAGGCCTGGGACCGGGAAGCAGTTCGTTGGAAAAGCAGATCACCCCGTCCCGGCCGGAAATTGCCAGTCCTCCGCCGCCATGACGCAGGGCGTTGGCGATCAAGTTCCGGTACACCCGGCCCAGGGCCTCGGGGCTGCCCCAGACCGTCATATCCTCCCGTTCAAACTGCAGCTCCGGCTCTGCCCCTGCTGCCTCCAGCAGGGGGTAAAACTCCGCCAAGGCATCCCACAGAGGCGGCAGGGCGGACATTTCTCCGCATTCCAACGGCAGGGAGTCTCCTTGTAGGCGGGTGTAGAGGAACAGTTCCTCTAAAAGCTCTTCCAGTTCCACCAGCCGCTTCTGAACGATACTCAGATACTCCGCCTGCCGGTCCGGTTCCCCCGCCAGCAGCTGCAAATAGCCCATAGCCCCAGCCAGAGGGGTACGGATGTCATGGGAGATACAGGCCATGGTGTATTTCAATTCCTGCTCCCGCTTTGAGGTCTCCGCACGAAGCTGCCGCCCCTCCTCCAGCCGCCCGTTCACCGCTTGGCACAGCCGCCGGGGAGCCGCGCCGGACATCCTTACCGTCAAACGCAGGTTGCTCTCCGCCGGGGTTTCCTCCAGCACCTGGGCCATCTCCAGCAGCTGGGCACGGTAAGACCACAAGCGCAGAACCGCTATCCCCAAGGCGGCAAGGGCCA
>CAJTYO010000029.1 GCA_910584045.1 uncultured Oscillospiraceae bacterium
GATTTGGAAACCTTGAAGACTTGATGGGTCGCTTCCAAGCTATGTCCTGCCTGTCGGTATTTTATTGTGCGTTCCCTATATCTTTTTGAATAGCTCATGCCCGTACTCTACTCGTTACCCTACCTCTTTTCAACCATTTTTGATTTTTTTTACGACAGCAGCGTCTCCAGCGGCAGCGCCCCTGCGGCGTACAGCGCCGCGGCCAGCTGCTCCCGGTCACAGTTTGGTTCCGCCTGGGCTGCCGCAGAGGCTGGCAGACACAGGGGCAGCCGCCCTCGTCCCGCCTCCCCGCCAGGGTACAGGGTATACAGGATGGGATTGTTCAGAGCCAGATCCGTCCGGGGAGCGAACAGCACCAGGGCGTCCGCCCGCTCCAGCTGATCCACCGCAGGGTCCAGCAGCAGGGAGATACCGTACTCCCGCCGCAGATCTCTGGCAAACCGCTCCGCGTCCCCCCGAACACTCAGCATCACATATCGGTAGCTGAGGGCCAGGGCCTTGGCGCATTCTGTCACTTCACGCGCCGGCCGCTCACCGGAGACGGCCACCACCGCTTGGGTGGGCTGGAATCCGCCGTCCTCAAGCCGCCTCTTGATCAGCGGCGCGGCCATGGCTCGCCGCAGGGGCAGCGTATCCACCGGCAAAATGCCCTGACGAATAAACAGGGCGGTGTAGGGAAAATCCACCGGGAACACCGCAGAACGCACCCCCGCTTCCCGCAGCATCCGTGCGCCCTGCCGGGCGCGATACAGGGCCACAGGCCCGTTCGTCCTGGCCGGCTGGCCCATCCGCAGCGTGATAAAGCTGCCGCCGGCCAGCTGCCGCTCGCCCAGTTCTGGACGTGCAGGACCGTCTGTATATATAATGTAACCTAACATATCGATACCGCCTCCCGGAAAAATATATGGCGTCCGGCGGCTTTTTATGTGTGAAACAGAGGACCGGACGCTCCTCAGGAAGCATCCGGCCCAATATATAGAGCAGAGGGATCAGGCCGCCGCGCCACGGCGGGTCTGGAGGACATAACGAGTAAGCACTGCGCTGAGCGCGGCACTGGCAGCCACGCCCACCGCCAGCTCCAACGCTACGTTAAAGCTGAAGAAGCCCAGGAAAACCGTCCAGAAGGGACTGCCTCCGAAGTAGGAGTTACGGAAGAAGGTCACCACCATGCCGATGAAGAGAATTGTGTTGGTCAGCGTCCCCGCCACGGCGGTGCACACAAAAGCCGCCGCCTCTCCAAACCGTTTGAGAGCAGGAAACAGCAGCCCGGCCACCACGCCGATGAGAATGCGCGGGGCAAAGCAGGCCGCCGCGGTGGCCGCAGGATTCAGAGCAAAAAGGGCGGTGCCAAAGGCGTCCATGCCGAAGCATTGGATAAAACTGGTAGCCCCGAACACCGCGCCCAGGAAGGCTCCCCGGACCGGCCCCAGGACGATGCCGCCAATCACCACAGGGATCACCAGGAAGGTAATGGACACCGGCCCCATACGCAGATACCCCAGAGGGGTGAAGGCCATAAGGATGACGATTGCCGCCAGTATCGCCGTCAGTGCGGTCTGCCGGACTTTGCTGTTTGTGTTGGTCATAGTGCGTTTTCTCCTTTGAGGGTCTTTCACCTCGGCGCTGTCGTCTCCCGCTGTAGGAGTACGGCGCGCAAAATATGTATCATAATCGGCATACCGCCGTTATGACCTTGTCATACGATTCCCTAATTAGGGAGCCATACCAGCGCCCGCAGCCCGTCTTGCGCCGGTCAGGAACCATAGAATAGAAATGGTTTTTGTCTCAAATCTAAAGCCTTTTGGATACCGTTTCTTTCAAAAAAGTATCAGATGCGCCGCCGCCGGGGCGGATTGGTCTCATAAAGATACCGCAGGCCCTTCAGCGTCAGGTCCGGGTCCAACCGGATCCCCCGCCGGCACCGGGCGGTTACCAGGGCCGCGGACCCGCCGGTGGCTACGCACACCGCCCCCGCCATGCCCGGCAGGGCGCTGTAGCGGTCAATGAACCCGTCCACCATCATGGCGCTGCCCAGCAACAGCCCGCAGCGCATGGCGTCGGCGCTGCTGCGGCCCAGGCAGGCCTCCTCGCCCTTCCCCAGCTCAATGGATGGCAGCAGGGCCGTGGTCTCTTTGAGCAGCTGGGCGCTGGCGCGAATGCCGGGCAGGATGCATCCACCCAGATAAGTTCGCTCCTCGTCCACCGCTGCGATGGTTGTCACGGTGCCCGCGTCGATGAGCACCAGGGGCGAGCCATACTCCGTCAGAGCGGCCAGAGTGTCCGCCGCCAGGTCGCCCCCCAGCTGGGAGGGGTCGTCAATTCGGATGCGGAAGCCGGTTCGAATGCCGGGACCCACCCGCAGAACCTCCCGCCGGGCCGCCAGTCCCACGGCCTCCTCCACCAGCTCCGTCAGCTCGGGCACCACAGATGCCAGAATACATCCGTCGATCTCCTCCCGGGCGATCCGATGCATGCGGAGGAGATCGTAGAGAATGGCGGCGTACTCGTCGGCGCTGCGGCGGGTCCGGACGGAAATTTTCGCCCTCATCTCCAGCCGCTCTCCCCGGAATATGCCCAGGGAGATGTTGGAGTTCCCCACGTCAACGGCCAGCAGCATCCCGATCCTCCCCGTCCGGGTCAAAGCAGAACATGCTGAAAAAGGCCACCAGCCCCGGGCCGCAGTCGTACTCCATACCGCAGCTGGCCGCCATCTCCTGTACGAAGATACAGTAGGCCGACATACAGGAGTATGCCTTGTCCGGAAAGCGGCAGGGAATTCCCTCCGCCATGGCGCAGGGCGAGCACAGTCCGCAGCCCCCCGCGCCAACCATCAGTCCGGGACGGGACGCGCGGTCAATGAGCTGCCGGGTCATCTTGTTGTGGGCGCTCTTGGCGGGCTTGGTCTGCGCCTCGTCCATGGGGTCCTCAATGTCCCACAGGGTCTGCATAACCAGAGCCCGCTTCCACCTCAGGACCCGCTCCCGCATCTCCTCCGCCGTGCCGCAGGCGGGCGGGCACGCGTAGTTTACGCCGAACTTTCCGCACAGATTCTCCTCGCACAAAGGCCGGAAGGAGGGGACGAACTGCAAGTCCCTCGTATCCATCACCACCGCATTTGCAAAGCCCAGCTGTACCGCCAGACCGATCAGCTCCCGTTCCGTCATAGCGCGCCTCCTCTGTCGTGTCTCCTCCTATTGTACCCCATTCAACGGGGTTTTTCCACTAAAATGTTCTTGCATTTTTCCTGAAATTATGGTATTCTTTGGGTGCATTTCTGTTAAATACTTCACAAAGGAGTGGCCTGTATATGGAGGAAATTTCTGCGCTGAAAACGGGACTGGCCAAAGCGAACTACATCTGCGGCGACGACGTAGCCGCTACGCTGGCGGTGGCCCGGCGGCTGGAGCGGCCCCTGTTGATCGAGGGACCAGCCGGCGTGGGCAAAACAGAGATCGCCAAGATCATGGCCTCCTGTCTGGGGCGGGAGCTGGTGCGGCTGCAGTGCTACGAGGGACTGGACGAGAGCAAGGCGCTGTACGAGTGGAACTATCAAAAGCAGCTGCTGAGCATCCAGGTGCAGATGAACCGCCGGGGGGCGGATGAGCTGACACACTCTCTGTTTGGGGACGAGTACCTGCTGGAGCGGCCCCTGCTGCGGGCTATCCGGTCGGATAAGCCGGTTGTGCTGCTCATCGATGAGATCGACAAGGCCGACGAGGAGTTTGAGGCGTTTTTGCTGGAGCTGCTCAGCGAGATGCAGGTGACTATCCCCGAGTCGGGGGTGGTGAAAGCGCGGTCCGTACCGTTTGTGGTCCTCACCTCCAACCGGACCCGGCCCCTGGGGGAGGCGCTGCGGCGGCGGTGCGCGTACCTCTATCTGCAATATCCCGACATAAAGCGGGAAACCGCCATCATTCAAGCCAAGAGGCCCAACGTCAGCGCGCATCTGGCTGTAAAGGTGGCGGAGGCCGTCCACACGCTGCGGGAGAGCGAGACGATTTTGAAAAAGCCCTCCATCGCCGAAACCTTGGACTGGGTGTCCGCCCTGGAGGCTCTGGGGAGCAGCGACCTGACGCCGGATGGCATCCGCCAGACCCTGGGTTTCGTACTCAAGAGCAGCGAGGACTTGGAGGCTGGGGAGGCCCTTCTCACACAGGGGAGACGTGACCCCAACGGGGCGCACTGCGGCGCCTGCGATCATAGCACCAAAGCATGACGGAGGTTTATCTGGAAAAGCTGGCGGAGTTCTCCGCTCTGCTGCGGCAGGAGGGCTTGGCTGTGGGTCTGGGTGAGACGGCGGACGCCTGTGAGATCCTGACGGCCCTGGATCTAAGCGACCGGGAGACGGTGTATCTGGCACTTCAGGCGGTCTACGCCAAAAGCCGGGAGGAACAGGCGGTCTTCCGGCGCTGCTTCGACGGATTTTTTGTCAGCGTGGAAAAGCGGGATGCCCTCCGCCGCAGGCGGGAGGAGGAAGCCCGGGAGCTGGCCCGCCGCCGCCAGGAGGCGGAGCAGGAGATGCAGGTGAACGGCAGGAGCATAGACCTGCGGGAGGACCTGCGGGAGGTCTATGTCCGCATGGGCGAGGACAAGCGAGAGCAGCTGCGCCAGATGCTGGAAAAAATGCAGGGCAATTTGCAGCGCAGCCCCAAGCTGTACGGGAATTTTATCCGGTCGGTGTTCATGCGCTTTCTGCTGGAGCAGCAGATGTCTATGGAGGACGACGCGGCCGTGGGCAGCGGCGAACTGGACCCGGATATGGCCCTGTTGTATCGGGACATATCCCAGTTTAAAGAGACTGACATCCCCCGGGCGGCGGCCCTCATCGCCGCCCTGTCCCGCCAGCTGGATGCCCAGCTCACCAGGCGGCGGCAGGGGCAGGGGCACAGTGGGAAGCTGGACTTTCGCCGCACCATCCGGCGGGGGCTGGAGACCGGGGGCAGCTTCTACCGCCTGGACTACCGACGTAAGCGTCGGAAAAAACGGCGGCTGGTGCTGCTGTGCGACGTGTCCGGGTCCATGCTGCAATTTTCTGAGTTTGCACTGCGGTTCATCAAATCCATGACAGAGGTGTCCGAATCCTCCCGAACCTTCCTCTTTTCCGAGGAGCTGCGGGAGGTGGATCCCTTTGCCCTGCAGAATATGGATGCCTTTCGGGAGTACGTTCGTGCCTCGGGGCTCTTCGGCCGGGGCACCGATCTGGGCGGGGCGCTGGAGGCGCTGACCCGCCGCCGTCCCGCGCCCCTTGGCCCCGCCGCTACACTTCTGATCTTGTCGGACACAAAGACCATCGACGTGCCCCGGGCCGCCCAGGCCCTGGCGGAGGCCCGGCGGCAGGCGGGGCGGGTGCTGTGGCTCAACCCCATCCCCCAGCGGAAGTGGCCCTATATGGCCAGCATACAGACTATGGCCTCCTTGTGCCAGATGGCCCCGTGTTCCACGTTGGACGAGCTGGCCCGGGCCTGCCGGAGGCTGATGAAATAGTAGAAAATGGTGTGTGTGTGTGCTTCACCGCGGAGAAACGAAGGCGAGAGCTTTTGGTGTACCGTCAGGGAGCAGACGGCTGAGATCGAAACGGCTGTGGTACAGCCGAGCCGCGATCTGAAACGGTCTGACGGGACAGCTCCCGTAAACGACGCCGTAACGCTCCATGCGCGTTCCGACCGTGAGATGACCCGGAAGGCGCGGGAAAAGAAAATCGCGCACAATCACCAAGAGAATAACTATTAGGAAGAAACTATTTGGCAGCAGACCATGTGACGGTCTGCTGCCTTCTAATTAAAAAAGCGGAAGCGCATCAAACAAAGTTTAACAAGAGCAAAAACTGGAAACCATATTTATGGAAGGGAGGCGTGCCCATGGCTGAAAGCAGATCCGTTTCCGCCGCACAGAAGGAGCGGGAGGCGGCACGGCTCTGGTTGTCCTACTACAACCGGGTCCTGCATGAGAAAGGTATCATTTCCGAGCAGGAGCGTAACCGGATGACGCTGAAGATCGACAAATGGCAGATGCCCCCGCAGATGCTCTGAGCAATAGAAATATTTACCGGCTGGTGTAACTAAAAATAGTTGCATCAGATTCTAAGGGCGGCAGATGATTACCTGGCGCTAGGTGCAGCGGAAGGTGAGAGCACACTAGCTAATGCCGCACCTTAGTAAACACAATAGCAGCGAGGGGGACCGCGAAAATCTCGCGGTCCCCCTTGTTTTGTTTTACATTTTGTGATAAACTGAGAAATTAATGATGATAAAACGAATCAAAAAGGAGACACGCCATGGATATCCATAGCATCCGGCAGGCCCTGCGTACCAAGTCCATCTACGACATACCCCTTCGTGTGACCTTCTACGCCCGGGTGTCCTCCGAGAGCGACGAACAGCTCAACTCCCTGAGCAACCAGGTATCCTACTATGAGGAGTTCATCCGCAAAAACTCCGCCTGGGAATATGTGCTAGGTTATGTGGACGAGGGGCTGTCCGCCGCCACCACCAAAAGGCGGGAGGACTTTCACCGCATGGTAGAGGACGGTAAGGCGGGTCTGTTCGACCTCATCATTACCAAGGAGATCACCCGCTTTGCCCGCAACACCCTGGACTCCATCCTCTACACACGGGAGCTGCTCCGCGCCGGGGTGGGAGTATTTTTCCAAAACGACAACATCAACACCTTCGATGAGGACTCCGAGCTGCGCCTGACCATTATGTCCGGCATCGCCCAGGACGAGCTGCGGAAGCTCTCCAGCCGCGTCAAATTCGGCCACGCCCAGGCCATCAAGAAAAACGTGGTGCTGGGCAACAGCCGTATCTTCGGCTACGTCAAGGATGGCGGACGGCTGGTCATAGACCACGGCGAGGCCTCCATGGTCCGGGAGCTGTTCGAGCTGTACGCCACCGGCGAATACAGCATGAAGCAGATCGAGACCCTATTCTGGGAAAAGGGCTACCGTAACCACAACGGCAAGAAGATCGCCCACACTACTATGTCGAACCTGATCGCCAATCCGAAATACAAGGGCTACTATGTGGGAAACAAGGTCAAGGTGATCGACCTGTTCACCAAAAAGCAGAAGTTTTTGCCTCCGGAGGAGTGGGTGATGTTCAAGGACGAGACTGGCGAGATTGTCCCGGCCATCGTCTCCGAGGAGCTGTGGGACCAGGCCAACGCCGTCTTGAAAAAACGCAGCGAGGACGTGAAGGGCCGCCAGGGCATCTGTAACCACGCCAACCTCCTGACGGGCAAGCTCTACTGCACCCGCTGCGGCGCAGCCTACTACCGCCGGGAGTCAGTGGACCGGCAGGGGAACAAGAACAGCAAGTGGGTCTGCTCCGGCAAGATTAAGAACGGCGCGGACTCCTGCCCCTCCTTCCCCATCTATGAGGAGGAGCTGAAGCCCATTCTGTTCCAGGTGTTCAGCGAGACGGAGGCAGATGCCGAGGCTCTGGTGACGGAATATATTGAAATGTATAAATCCTTGGGAGACGGCGAGGACACGGTAAAGCAGATCGAAACCCTCCGTCAACAGATCGATCTGGCGCAGAAAAAGAAAAGCAAGCTTTTGGGCTACAACGCTTCCGGCCAGCTCTCCGACCGGGACTTCCTCTCCATGAACAAGGACTGCGACCGGGAGATCGACGGGGCCGAGCGCCAAATCTACGATCTGGAGCAGCGGCAGCTCTCCAAAGATGACTTTCGCAGGCAGATCGACACCATCCGCAGGGTGCTGAACGAAGCCCGCCGGGACGCCGCGCAGGGCCTCATCAGCAAGGAGTTCGTGGACAAATATATCGATAAAATTTTTGCCACCCCGGAGGAGGACGGTTCCCTGCGCCTGCAAATCAAGGTCTTCACCGGGGAATCCACCGACAAATACCTTGCAAAGCTCAGAAGTCGCACGGGTCACACGTTCTTGACCATCTGTCCGCCCACAGAGCCGGCCTCACGGGCGCTGATGTCGCCGTTGTAGCCCTCCTTCAGGTTGACGCCAACCTCGCTGGCAGCCTCCATCTTGAACTTGTCCATAGCCTCGCGGGCCTCGGGGACGTTGATGCGGTTGTTCTTCTTAGACATATCCTTTTTCTCCTTCTCCATATTTGCGACTGTGCCGCGTCCACAGAGAAGGATCGGGCGTTGTCCGCTCCGTGCCCTGTCTGTGTTCGCTGTGCCGCAGAGCGGAGCCTTTGTGTTCCGCCCTTGTCGCAACCATAGCTTTTGCAGAGCGCCGGGGAATATGCCTTCAGACTGTGCGGTAATTTTTTGAAGAAAAAGAGCGCTGTCCATTTTTCTGACCGTGCGTTCCGGTCAAATTGTTTTACGTTAAATATGCGTTCAGCAGCCGCAGGGTATTGGAGACGCCCTTCCGGTGGCTGCGCTCATAGCCGTGGGAGGCGTACACCCCGGGGCCGATCAGGCCGTGGCGCAGGTCGTGGCCGGCGGAAAGAGCCGCCTCCACATCGGAGCCGTAGGCGGGGTACACGTCCACCGCGAAATCCGCGCCGCCCCGGCGGGCCGCCTCGATCAGGCCGGAGACCATCTCGTAGTGGTAGGGGCCGCCGCTGTCCTTGGCGCAGATTGACACCTTCCGCTCGTCGCAGGCCAGACCATCGCCCACGCAGCCCATATCCACACTGACGGCCTCGCTGACCCCCTGAGGGACGGAGGCGGCGCCGCCGTGGCCCACCTCCTCAAAAACGGTGATGTGCTGCCATACCCGGCGGAAGGGCTTCAGCTCCCCGGACGCCACCTGCTCCGCCAGCTCCAGAAGAATTGCCACGGACAGCTTGTCGTCCAAAAAACGGCTCTTAATAAATCCCGAGGGAGTCACCACCGTCCGGGGATCAAAGCACACCACGTCGCCGGGGTGGATACCCAGCTTCTCCACGTCCTGGCGGCTGGACACCTCCTCGTCGATAAGGACCTCCATGCTCTTGAATTCCCGCTTGGTGTTATTATACTCCTGATTGACGTGCAGAGAGGCGTTTTTCAGCTGGAAAACGCCGGTATAGACCTTCCCGGAGCGGGTGATGACGCGCACGTTCTCCCCCTCCGCATTGTTGGGGTTCAGCCCGCCCAGGGGCGTAATATGCAGCCGGCCGGTGCTGGAGATCTCCGATACCATGCCCCCCAGCGTGTCCACATGGGCCTCCAGCAGCAGCGCGTCCTCCTCGGGCGCATCTGGGTTCAGGCACACCAGCACGCCGCCCTTCCGTGTTACCTCCGGGTCCAGCCCCATGGTGTGGTAGATATCCACCACACTTTCTGTCGCCAGCCAGGTGTAGCCCGTGGGGCTGTCGATGGACAGCAGGTCCACCGCCCGCCGGATGCAGCCGTCCGTCAGCTGTTCGATCCGCTGATCTGTTACCATTTTGCGTATTCCTCCTTATTTGAAATGGATGCGTACAAAAGACCGCCGGACGGAGCGGGTCCGTCCGACGGCTATTATAACATATTTTCGTGAGACGCGCAACTCACGCGACCCGCTTGGCGCCCACATAGTAGCCGTTGTAGTAGCCCTCGTTCAGGCTGCTGATGCGCACGGCGTTGGAACCGGAAGAGGCGTGGATGAAGTCGCCGTCGCCCACATAGATGCCCACATGGGAGCAGGCCTTGCCTGCGGAGCGGGAGGGATCGCAGAAGAGAACCAGATCGCCGGGCTGCAGGTCGGAGCGCTCCACATATGTACCGGAATTATACCACTGAGAGGTGGCGGAGTGGGGGAGGCTGTAGCCGTACAGGCCAAAGACATACATTGTAAATCCAGAGCAGTCAAAACCCTTGGAGGAGGCTCCGCCGTAAGAATAGCGGACGCCCAAGTATTCCTTGGCGGTGGCCACGATATCGCTGCCGAGGCCGCTGCTACCGGCCTCGCCGGCGTATACACGGAGGAAGTCAGAGCGTATGTATCCGATCTTGCCGTCGCAGGAGACGGCGTACCAGTCATTTTCCAGTGAGATGAGGTCCACCATCTGGCCGCCGTACACCTTGGTGACGATGCCGCCCTCGGTGGAGGGGATGTCGCGGACGTTAACGCAATCGCCGGTGATGACGCCGCGGGGGTCCACCAGTGGGATGCCGTTGACGGAGACATAATCGGCCTTGATGAAGCCCTCCTGATTATCCCACAGCGCCTCGCACCAGCCGTCGGCCACGGTGACAATGGTAACGGACGTTTCCTCCGGCAGGGTGGTGAGGATAGCGTCATCCATGGACGGACCGCCGCGGAAGTTGACGATGCTGCCAGTGATTACGCCAGTCTGTCCCGCCACGGATTCCGCCGGGGCGGCGGCAGTGACGACGCTGCCGGCCTGGAAGGTGATGTAGGAGGCGTACACATAGCCCACGGTTCCGCCGCAGCTGACCTTGTACCACTCGCCCAGGTCCTCCAGGACCTCAACCTGAGCGCCGCCGTTGAGATAGGTGATGGTGGAGGAGGTAGTGGAGGGCTCCGAACGGAGCCGGAGAGCGTCGGCGTTCACCAGGCCGGTGTCCGCCTCGGCGGCGAAAGCGGTTACAGTCAAGAACGCCGCCGTCAAAGCGGCCGAGACAATCATCTTTCCCAGAAATTTCCTCATTGGTTTACTTCCTCATTTTCTTTTGTAAAATATAGGGACTGGCTTACCGCCCGCAGGCGACGCCTCTCATTTGCCGGCCAGGGCTCGCTCCAGCCAGATGGCGGACACGTCCATCGCGGCGTAAAGGCTGTCCTTCTCACTGCGTTTAACCACCCGGTCGCGGCTCTTCAAGTCCGCTCCCGTGCGCTGCAGCTCCACAGATACCTTTGTGGCGACCTCCATATCGTGGTCCATCCGGGTCTCCTTGACCTGCATCAGGATAATATGGGAATCCGACATGGAGCCGTAGTAGATCATTTTGCCCACCCGGCGCAGGGGATGCCTGCGGTAAACCAGTCCATCCTTCTTTTCCGCCATTCGGTCACATCCTTTCATCGCATAGGTTTGTCATATTTGTAACCGAATTGTAACATATCGGTTACGATCTGTCAACACTTTCCTTGGAATTTTCTTAAAGGAAATTTTTCCCGATCCCTGGCGAATTGCCGGGCACAGGGACGAGGGCGGTCAAATCCCAGAGAAATCCGGCGGCGGGGGAAAAGTCGCCGGACGGCTATAGTTGACGGCTGGTCCGGAAACTGGTAAAATATAAGAGAAGGAAGGAGGCGGCTGGATATGCAGAGCGGAACCATTCGGGTGGACCTCCACGGGATGAGCTGCGCTCAGGCCCAGGCGGCGGTGGACGCCGCCCTGCGCCGTGCGGGAGGCTCTGTGTACCGTCTGGAGGTGGTCCACGGCTATCATGGCGGCACCCAGCTGCGGGATATGGTCCGCCGGGTCTACGGTCGAAATCCCCGGGTGAAGCGGCTGGAGATCGGGCTGAACCAGGGCTCCACGGAGCTGGTGCTGCGGGAGTATTAGAGGTATGAAGGCGGGACAGGGGTAACGAGCTTTGAATCCCGCTGTAATTATAATGAAGGAGGACGGCGTATGCTGCTTTTGCACTATCCGAAATGCACCACCTGCCAGAAGGCCAGGAAATGGCTGGACCAGCAGGGGGCGGCTTATGAGACCAGAGACATCAAGGAGGACAACCCCACCCTGGAGGAGCTGCGGGAGTGGCACAGCCGCAGCGGACTGCCCCTCAAGCGGTTTTTTAATACCAGCGGCCTGCAGTACCGGGCTCTGGGACTGAAGGACCGGCTGGGGGAAATGGGAGAGGAGGAGCAGCTGGCGCTGCTGGCCGGCGACGGGATGCTGGTCAAGCGGCCTCTGCTGGTGACGGAGAGGACGGTTGTCCCCGGCTTTCGGGAGGAGGCGTGGCGTCAGGCCCTTTTATGACTTTTTATGATTTGTAATATAACGGCCGGCAGACAACGTCCTGTTATTGCCGAAGCCTGCCGCCTATAGTGCGCCCGTTGTGCTATATAACGGTTTCTGGGGCTCGTCGCCCGGCAAAAATCTCCGCTTATTTCCTGCGCCGGGGTTGTATAGAGGGCGGCGTTCGACTATAATGACCGTGATCTTAAAAAGTCCATGCGGACCCGCCCGAGGGGCGGAATAAAGGAGGAAAAGCCCTTGAGCAGACAGGAAGCGACCGAACAGTACGCCAGAGCGCTGAGGCTGGGCCAGAAAAATTATAAGGAGTGCATTGTCCAGGGGCGCTACCCCTATCCCCAGGTCCTGGACGAGATTCTGGACGAGAACCTGGTGACGGGCCGGGTGGATATGGGGGTTCTGGAGATCCCGACGGAGCAGATCGTGGGCACCAAGACCGCCGGGCGGCGCAGCGCCTTTGCCTCCAACTTCATGCCCCTGCTGGACGCGGACACGGAGTTCGCGGCCAAGTGGAAGGAGCTGTGCGCTGCCCACCTGGGGGATGAGGGTATCCGGGATCCCATCCGGTGCTATGAGTACCTGGGCCGGTTCTATGTCCAGGAGGGGAATAAGCGGGTAAGCGTGCTGAAGAGCTACAGCGCCCCCACCATACCCGGCTATGTAATCCGGGTGATCCCCGCCTGGTCCGACGACCCAGCTGTGCAGGCCTACTACGACTTCATGGCCTCCTACCGCATGACGGGACTGTACCGGGTGTACTTCAGCCGGGCGGGCAGCTTCGCCAAGCTCCAGGCGGCCCTGGGGTTCGAGGCGGACCACGTGTGGACGGCGGACGAGCGCCAGCACTTCGTGGCCGGCTTCACCTACTTCCGGGACGCGCTGCGCAGGCAGGGGGCCGAGGATCTGGCGGTGACGCCGGCAGACGCGCTGCTGGTGTGGCTGCGGGTATATAAATTTGAGGAGCTGTGGAGCCTGAGCACGTCGGAACTGACCAAGTCGGTGGCGGCGGTGCGGCCGGACCTGAAGCTTCTGAGCGAGCCGGAGCCCATCTCTGTCAGCACCGAGACCGAGGAACAGCACGAGGGGGACGGCGGCGCGGAGCCCCCCGCCCCGGGGATCTTCGGCCGCCTGCTCCACGCGGTGTTCCCGGACCACCTGAACGTGGCCTTTATCAACGAGTATACCCCGGAGGAGAGCGACTGGATACGGGCCCACGATTTGGGGAGGCAGTACCTGGAGGCGGTGATGGGTGAGAAGGTGTCCGTCCGGGTTTTCAGCGGCGTCGGACACGGGGAGCAGGCGGAGGCCGCTATGGAACGGGCGGTGGAGGATGGGGCTCAGGTGGTCTTCGCCACGACACCGTCCCTCATCGGCGGCTGCCGGAAGCTGGCGGCGGGCCATCCGGGCCTTCGGGTGCTCAACTGCTCCGCCTCCATGCCCTATGCCGGGGTGCGGACCTATTACAGCCGCATCTATGAGGGTAAGTTCATCACTGGGGCCATCGCCGGGGCCATGAGCCGGGACGGCGAGATCGGCTATGTGGCCTCCAACCCCATCTTCGGCGTTCCCGCCAGCATCAACGCCTTCGCCCTGGGGGCGCGGCTGACCAACCCGCGGGCGCGGATTAAGCTGCGTTGGTTCTGCGTGGAGGAGGACGCGGTGGGGGCTCTGGCCGCGGAGGGGGTGGACATCATCTCCAACCGGGACATCCCCTCCCCGGACCGGGTCCGGGAGCCCTGGGGCCTGTGTCAGCTGCGGCCGGACGGGGCCCTCAAGTGTCTGGCCTCCCCCTACTGGCACTGGGGGAACTTCTATGTGAAGCTGGTGCGCAGCATTTTCAGCGGCGGCTGGGATGAGCTCAGCTCTCGGGACGGGGAGCGGGCGGTGAACTACTGGTGGGGGATGCGCAGCCGGACGGTGGACGTGCTGCTCAGCCAGGACCTGCCCGCCGGAGTGGCGCATCTGGTGCAGATTCTGCGCCGGGGGGTGATGGACGGGTCCGTCGATCCATTCCGCCTGCCCATCCGGTCCCAGGACGGCCAGCTCCGCAGCGACGGGGAGAAATGGTTCTCGCCGGAGGAAATTCTGCACACCGACTGGCTGTGCGACTGCGTGGAGGGGAGCATCCCCGGCTACGGGGAGCTGCTGCCCATGGCCCGCGCCCTGGTGCGTCTGCAGGGGGTCTACCGGGATCAGATCCCGCCGGAGAAGGAGGGGCCCGTGCTGTGAAGATCCTGCTCGTCTCTGACAAGGAGTGCCCCTATTACTGGGACTACTACCAGCCGGGCCGGCTGGCGGACATCGATCTGATTATCGCCTGCGGCGATCTGAAGTCGCAGTACCTCTCCTTTCTGGTGACCATGGGCCGAGCCCGGGTCCTGTATGTCCACGGTAACCACGACCAGACCTATGAGAAGCGGCCTCCGGAGGGCTGCGACTGCATAGAGGACCAGTTGGTGACCATCAACGGCCTGCGGATTCTGGGGCTGGGGGGCAGTCCGGTCTACAGCGGCGGCCCACACCAGTACACCGAGCGGCAGATGGCACGGCGTATGCGGAAGCTGCGCTTCCGACTGTGGCGGGCCGGGGGAGTGGACATCGTCGTCACACACTCCCCCGCCCAGGGCTATGGGGACGGGGAGGACTATGCCCACCGGGGGTTCGAGTGCCTTCTCCCGTTTTTGGACAAGTACAAGCCCCGGTATCTGGTCCACGGCCACGTCCACCTCAACTACGGGGCCCAGCGGCCACGAATTCTCCAGCGGGGGGAGACCACCATCATCAACGCATATGAGCGGTATATATTGGAGCTCCCCGACGGGCGTTAGCCGCGCCGGGGAGGAGCGGAGGGGAGAAAATGTCCAGCTTCTGGGGCCATCTGAAGACTATCACCACCCATAAAAACCGGGTCATGAAATATTGCTTTAGGGTGGGGCTGTACCGGCAGGGACTGCTCCACGATATGAGCAAGTACAGCCCCGTGGAGTTCCTGACGGGTGTGAAATATTTTCAGGGAAACCGCAGCCCCAACGAGATGGAGCGCCTGGAGCGGGGCTACTCCGCCGCCTGGCTCCACCACAAGGGGCGAAACCGGCACCACCTGGAATATTGGATCGACTACGCCCCGGAGCTGGAGTACAAAATGGGCGGGATGGAGATGCCGGTCAACTATGTGGTGGAGATGTTCTGCGACCGTGTCGCCGCCTGCCAGATATATCAGAAGGAGAGGTACACCGACGCCTCCCCTTGGGAGTACTATGCCAGGAGCCTGGACCACTACATCCTCCACCCCAAGACCCAGGCGCTGCTGGAGAAGCTGCTGCGGATGCTGCGGGACGAGGGGGAGGAGAGGACGCTGTCCTATATCCGCCGGGAGGTTCTGCATAGAAAGCCGAAGGGAAACGACAGCGGTGTTTAGGATATTCTTTTAATTTCCTTAAACTTGGTCCGCCGGACTTGACGCTTCCCGCCGGTTTGGATATAGTAGGGGACAGACATAAACGGCAAACGGAGGAGAGCGTCCATGGCGGATGAACCCAGAGAGAGAAACACACGGTTTTTTACCATTCCCAACCTTCTCAGCGCCTTCCGGGTGCTGCTGGTGCCGCTGCTTGTGTGGCTGTATTGCGGGAAGGGGGACTATGCGGGCACGGCCTGGGTGCTGGTCCTGTCCGGGGTGACGGACGTGGCGGACGGCTTCATCGCCCGGCGCTTCCACATGGTCAGCGATCTGGGGAAGATGCTGGACCCCATCGCGGACAAGCTGACCCAAACGGCGGCGCTTGCCTGCCTGCTGACCCGGTTTAGGGCGGTGTGGTGGCTGCTGGGGGTGCTGGTGGTGAAGGAGACGGTGATGGCGGTTATGGGTCTGCTGGTCATCCGGCGTACCGGGACGGTGTACAGCGCCGCCTGGCACGGGAAGCTGGCCGCCTGTGTGCTGTACGGGGTGATCTTCACCCACATCGTCTGGTATGACGTGCCGCCGGAAGTCTCCGCCCTGCTGGCGCTGGCAGGGGCGGCCAGCATACTGCTGAGTCTGACGCTGTATACCGCACAGAACCTGACAAGGATTCGCGGCGGCAGGGTGCAGTAGAACGAGAAGAAGGACCCGACCGGGGGTCCTTCTTCTCGTTCTGTGCGGATATTCATACTAAGAAACCTCGGTTAAATATTTTAACCGAATATTTAAGATCCCGTCTCACCTTTCGGCGCTCTGTATCGCCTGACCAGCTCCAGCAGATCCTCCTGCCGCAGAATCAGCAGCAGCGCGGCGTATATTGCCGCCGCCCCTCCCCCAAGCAGGACGCATTTGACCACCAGCAGCAGTTTTCCCTCGCTGCCGCTGAGGATCAGCTCCTTGACCAGCCACAGCCCGCCGCCGGTCAGCAGCGCGGCGGCCAGGCTTTTGACCAGGGGGACGACGCGGATACCGCCGGTTCCCCGCAGCAGCATAGCCGCCATCACCACGCCCCCCAGGGTCAGGGACGCCGCCGTGGCGACCGCCAGGCCCGCCCCGCCCCATCGGGGACCCAGCAGACGGTTGAGTCCCCAGTTGCAGGCCAGAACCCCGGCGTTGATCAGCAGCGGGGGCAGGGTACGCTCCATGGTGTAGTAGGCTTTGCTGAGCAGGTCCAGGGCGCAGAAGCCCGCCATGGACAGAGCGTAGATGGTGAAGATGGCTCCGGTGGAGGCGGTGGAGGCGGCGTCGAAGCTGCCCCCTTCGAAGAGCACCCGGACGATAGGCGTGCCGAAGGCCGCCAGCACGGCGGAGATGGGCAGAATCAGCAGCAGCGTGCCCCGCAGCACCCCCCAAATATACCGGCGGTACGCCGCGGCGCCGCCGGAGGCGTAGGCTTGGCTGAACTGAGGGAAGAGCACGGTGCTGACCGAGTAGATCAGCGTGGTGGTCAGGGGGGTGAAGAGCTTGTCGGCGTAGTAAAAGGCGCTGGCGGGACTGCCGGTGAGCTGGGCAGTCATGGACGAGTCCTGGAGATAGCAGAAGAGGAAGATGGAGGTGGTCAGCACCGTGACCACGGCGGTCTTCAGAAAGGTTTTCACATAGTCCGCCCGCATATCCAGCACCGGACGCCAGCGGAAGCGCTCCTTGAGGGAGTAGGGGACGGTCATGCCCAGCTGTAAAAGCCACGCCAGAGCCACCGCCGCCACATAGCCCCCCATGCCCAGCCCCCCGGCGAACACGGCCAGAAAACCGATCAGCGCCAGGTTGTAGGGGATGGACATGCTGCCCTGGAGGATGAAGTGCTCCAGGGACTGGAACAGGGCCACCAGCAGATAGGTCAGCACGATCACCGGCAGGGTCAGGATCATCACGCGCATGTACCCCGCCAGCTGGGCGCCCTCCTGGGCGGAGCCCTCCCACAGCGTGGCGGAGAAGGCCGGGAGATAGGTCAGGGCGATCCACGCCGCCGCCGCCAGGGCGCTGAGGGACACGGAGATGGTGATGAGGTTGCTGGCCGCCCGATAGCCCTCCTCCCGGCTGCGGCGCAGACGGGGGGTCAGGATGGGCACCGCGGCGATGCACAGGGCGTAGGCCGCTGTGGTGAAGAGATAGACGGTGCAGTTGTTGGCGGCGGTATACAGGTCCGCCGCCGCCTGGGTCCCGAAGGCACGGGCCTGCAGGGACTCCCGCACGATGCCCAGCAGCTTGGCAAACAGGGTGACCAGCGTTACGACGCCGACGGCGTGAATGGTTTTGTTCTGTTTCACTTTGCTCGCTCCATGATTTCTCGGATAAGCTCCTCGTTCTGGTCCAGGCTGTCGATCAGGTGCTCCAGCCGCTCCGCCACGGTCTGGCGGATGGTCTCCCGGTCGGCCATAACCTGACGGAATACGGTCTGGAAGCCCTCCAGGGTGAAGTCCTCCACGGTGAAGGGGGTATTCTGGCGGATGGAGGCGAGGAAGGAGTCCACCTTGGGATCGTAGCTCACCCCGATCATGGGCACCCCCATGACGGCGGCGTAGATCAGCGAGTGCAGCCGTACTCCCACCAGCACGTCCATGCAGCCGATGATGGAGAGGGTCTCCTCGGACAAGTGCTTTTTCCGCAGGCATCCGGCCTGGCCGTCCAGCCCCTGGGCCACGGCCTCGCAGATGGCCACGTCCTCGTCGTGGAAGAAGGGGATCAGCACCGAATCCGCGCCGTACTCCTCCCGCAGCCAGCGGATGCAGCGCTCCACCTCCCGCAGGAAGGGTTTGCCGCTCTTGCGGCTCTTGACGGCCCAGCCCACGGTCAGCCGCCCCGGCCGCCGGGGACAACCCTCCTCCTCCAGAATGCCCAGTCCCAGCTCCGGCTCCGGGGTCTTCACCCGGATGACCGGGTCGGCGGTGACGTGGATCAGCGCCGCCGGGACCCCCAGCTCCAGCAGCAGGTCCCGGCTTTTCTCGTCCCGGACCACGATGCCGTCCGCCCGGCGCAGGACGTAGGCGGTATACCGCCGGTTCCGCGCCCCGGAGATGGGGCCGATGCCCTGGCTGTAGATGAAGGTGCGCCGGCCCAGCAGTTGGGCCAGACGGAGAATAAAGAGGTAGTAGAGGATGCTGCGGGCGGAGGTGGCATCCTGGAGGAGACTGCCGCCGCCGGAGAGCAGCATATCGCACCGCCACAGGGAGCGGAGAATGTCAAATGGATTCATCCGCCCGGCGGCCTTGACGCCGTACTTTTCCGCCGTCTGGGCCGGGGACTGGGACAGGACGGTGATGTTCACGTCGGGCAGCTTCTCCCGCAGGTTGTCGATGACCGTGCGCAGGATGGACTCGTCGCCAATGTTGTTGAAGCCGTAGTACCCCGAAATCAATATGTTATACATGAGATTACCGCGCCGCCTTACTGTATTTCTTTACAATCCGGCGGACCAGCCGGAGGGCCAGCTCGAAGCACAGGATATACGCCGCGCCCGCCGCGGCCCCCAGCAGCAGGGAGTAGCCCGTGCGCACAAAGCCCAGGTACAGGGGGGTGCGGATGTGCATGAAGGTGTTGCACACACTGGTCATCCCGATGGTGCCCGCCAAGCCGAACAGCGCCGTCCAGAAGGGCAGCCGCCGCACGGCGCAGTACACCGCCAGCATGACGCCCGGGAAGGCCACCAGAAACTCCTTGGTTCTGGGCCGGGCCAGCAGCAATGTCTCCAGGTCGTTGCGGAAGATCATCTCCACGTCGGAGATGGACACGTTTGTCTCGTGGCCGGTGCGGGCCAGGTAGTAGTACCCCGCCAGACCTACCGCCGCCAGCAGGAACAGCGCCCAGACGGGGATGTTCCACTTTAGAGCCGTCATGATGTCGCCGGGGTTTAGGCGGCTGCTCTTCCGCTCCTTCTCAAAAAGGCCGTAATAGGAGAGAAACAGCAGGCAGAAGAAGGCCAGGGGCAGCAGCTGGGCGGCCTTGACCCCCCGGAAGATGCCCAGCTCCAGCATGAAATTGGTGGAGGACAGAGGGGCTGCGGTGAGCATGGCCCCCGCCAGGGAGATGAGCACCGCCCCCGCCAGCACACCCAGGGACCGAGGGAGAATCTTCACAAGGCCCGCGTTTGGTGCGAGCTGCTCCCCGGTCTGTTTGGCGGCCATGAGGAAGAAGGCGGCGGCCAGACAGGCGAATACCACCGCGCTGGCAAAGCTGGCCAGCAGCCGGAAGGAGTTGGGCAGTACCAGCCACGCGCCGAACACGCACACTGCCGCTGTGCCCGCCAGAGCCAGGGTCCATTTCCGCCTCATGGGCAGGAAGGTGTCCGGCAGCAGCGCGCCGCCCACCCCTGCCCCCAGGCCCATAGCCAGCAGGGCCAGGGAGGGAACCTGATAGTTCTCCATCACCGATGCGCGGCCCATGGAGATGTCGTGGGCGGCCAGGCGCTGATTGAGGCCGTCGAACATGCCGCGGTAGACCGCCGGGTCGGTGATGTAAACATGGTGGTCGTTGGTGCGTTTGATGGGTTTGAAGTAGAGCACCCGGATGTTGCGCTCCACCACGGCTCTGTACAGGGCATTTTCGATCTCCTCCGCGCCCTCGTAGCCGAAGTAGCCGTAGCGGTACTGGAGATAGTCCCACATGGTGAACACGCGCACGGTGTTGAAGTCCGTGGCGGCGGTGGCGTCCTCCACGCCGGACTGCATGATGTTCTCCCGCTGGACGTTGGTCTCGATAAGGCCGATGGTGATATCGTTCTCACGCAGGTAGTCCAGAACGAAGTCCCCGCCGTCGTCATAGCCGATAACGGCTTCGCCGCCGGCGATGATGTAGTCGGGCACGATGCCGTACTTCTCATAGCCCCGGGCCACGGCCTGGGCGTATTGGGTGTCATTGTGGCCGTCGTAGCAGAGGGTGCGGGGAATGATCTCCATGCCGGCAGACTGGATAAGCTCCACCTTTTCCGGCATGAGGCCCAGAGAGACGTACAGCAGCTTGGAGGAGACGATCTCGCTGCGGGTGACGAAGCCGGTGTTGTAGGTGGAGGTATAGCGGCTGTCGCCGCCGTAGAGGGCGTCGGAGGCCTGGCCGTCCAGGAAGATATAAGCCTCGTCGGCGGAGGGCCCGCAGCAAAAATAGGAGCCGGCGGGGAAGCGTTCCTCCACGGCCTGGACGAGGAAGAGGATGGCGTTGAACTCGGAGGTGTTGGTGATTTCAACAATAACGTCGAAACGGTCATAGCCCCGGCGGTCCAATTCCTGAACGAAGAGGTCGGGGTAGCTGTCCCGCCATCCGGCGTCCTGCATGACCGTGCCCATCATGGTGGCGGTGACGTTCAGAGGGGAGTCCTCCATGAGGGTGGTGAGGTTTTCCTCGGTGAGGCCCACCTTGGTGACGCCCATGGATTTGAATTCATCGAGCCACCAGGCCACGTCGTGCTCGCTCTGCTCGGCCATCCACTCCAGCTCGATGTAGTCCAGAACCACGTCGTAGGTCTTGTTCCGGCTCTCCACGCCCCAGCGGGCGGCGATCACCACGACGCTGACGAGGACTGACAGGGCCAGCAGACCCAGAAGGAGGGCGTTTCTCTTTACATACTGCTTCATTGCTTGTCCTTTCTCTTGCCGCCTTGGGCGCCGGGCCAACGGCCCGGCGCCGGGACGGTCGTTGCGCCCCGAGGCGGAATGACGTCCCCGGGGGTGTTTATTTTAGATTCGCCCCCGCCCGCAGGCGGAAAATTTCCGTGGGGCCGCCGAAGAGCTTTTTTGATAACTTGCGCGCCCTGTGGAACGCTTGGCGGGGCGGCGGAGATCAGGTCGCGTTTTTCCGGAAAGTCAAATATCCCTCCAGAATCAGGGCTGCCGCCACGGCGTCCACCGTCTTTTTTCTCTGCTTTGCGTTTTTCCCGGAAAAAGCCAAAATATTGTGCGCGTCGATGGTGGTGCGCCGCTCGTCCCACAGACGTACGGGGAGGGAAAATTCCTCCTCCAGCCGGCGTGCGAGGGACTCCGCCTTCTCCGCCCGGGGCCCCAGACTTCCGTCCATGTTTTTAGGATGCCCCAAAACAAGCTCATCCACCCCATATTCCCCAATCAGATCCCCCAGCCGGCGGAGGACCTCCGCCTCCCGCCGGCTGTGGATCACTTCCGTATGGCCGGCCAGCAGGCCGGTCAGATCGGAGACCGCCACGCCTGTGTGCGCGTCTCCGTAATCTATCGCCATGATCCGCACTGTCTGCCTCCCTGTTTTTCGCTTCTATTTCGCCCCGACAGGGCGTCCCCTTTATTATACAACACCTGGACAGGAAAAAAAAGTAGGTAGAATGTAAAATTTCTGTTGACCTGGGGTAAAATCGGTGGTATAGTAGATGTTACCTGTGGGAACGGGGTTTTCTTTTTGCGCGTTTTTCGCTTCCGCGCAGAGAGGGTCCCGCCGCCCGTCAGGGAGGCAATCAGGATTTTGCCGGGGCCGCGTTGAAGGGCTGCGGACGAAATCAAGTACAGGCCGCCGGGCCTGCATACATCTATAAGGAGGTGCCGTTAGGAATGCGCGTTAAGATCACCCTGCGCTGCAACGAGTGCAAGCAGAGAAACTACAACACAGTCAAGAACAAGAAGAACGACCCTGACCGTCTGGAGATGAAAAAGTACTGCCCCTTCTGCCGGAAGCACACGGTCCACTCTGAGACCAAGTAACGCATGTAAGGAAAGGAACATTCATCATGGCTGAAGAAAAGAAAGTCACCAAGGACCGGGGCCGCTGGTTCCGCGAAATGAGAAGCGAATTGAAAAAGGTCGTGTGGCCCACCCCCCAGAAGGTCGCCAGGAACACCGGCACCGTCATCCTCTACAGCCTCCTCTTCGGGGCCTGCATCTGGATTTTTGACGGCGTGGCCGCCATGTTCATCAAGACCCTGCTGAGCCTGTTCGCCGCGTAAGAGGGCGAGGGTAACATGTCCGATAACGCAAAGTGGTATGTCGTCCACACCTACTCCGGCTATGAAAACGCCGTGAAGACCACCATTGAAAAGTTCGTCACTAACCGCCACCTGGAGGATATGATCGTTGACATCCAGATCCCTCTGGAGACCGTCACTGAGATCACCGAGACCGGTGCATCCAAAGAGGTGGAGCGGAAAATCTTCCCCGGTTACGTCCTCATTAAAATGGAGATGACCGACGATACGTGGCACCTGGTGCGCAATGTGCGGGGCGTCACCGGATTCGTCGGCGAGGCCAACAACAAGCCTATCCCCCTCAGCGAGGAGGAGGTCATTGAATGGGGCATGGAGAAGCACGAGATCGTGGTCAGCTATAAGGTGGGCGACAGGGTCCGTATCAACGACGGGCCTCTGGAGTCCTTTACCGGCGTTGTGGAGGAGATCGACCCGGAGAAGGACAAGGTCACCGTCGTCGTCTCCATGTTCGGGCGGGAGACCCCCGTCGAAATGGAGCTGGAGCAGGTGGAGCTGGAAAGCGGTTCCTGACGCTCCCCGCGTTTTCCCCGGTTTGCAACCGACCGTCCGGTCCCGGCTGCGTGAGCGGCCGCCCGGCATCGTGGGAGGGGAGGGCTC
Source organism: uncultured Oscillospiraceae bacterium (assembly GCA_910584045.1). Classification (GTDB taxonomy): domain Bacteria; phylum Bacillota; class Clostridia; order Oscillospirales; family Oscillospiraceae; genus Pelethomonas. The sequence continues at coordinate 22,838 of CAJTYO010000029.1, forward strand.
ACGGCCCCACCCCGTCACCACCACATTTTATCAAGGAGGCGCCATACAATGGCACAGAAAGTCGTAGGATACGTTAAGCTGCAGATTCCCGCGGGCAAGGCAACGCCCGCTCCCCCCGTCGGCCCCGCCCTGGGCCAGCACGGCGTGAATATCGCCGCCTTCACCAAGGAGTTCAACGAGCGCACAAAGGGCGACATGGGTATGATTATCCCCGTCATTATCACCGTGTACTCCGATCGCTCCTTCACTTTCATCACCAAGACCCCTCCCGCTGCGGTCCTTATCAAGAAGGCATGCAGCATCGAGTCCGGCTCCGGCGTGCCCAACAAGACCAAGGTGGCCACCATCAGCAAGGCCGACGTACAGAAGATCGCCGAGACCAAGATGCCCGACTTGAACGCCGCCAGCCTGGAGTCCGCCATGAGCATGATCGCCGGCACTGCCCGCAGCATGGGCGTCGTCGTGGGTGAATAAAGGAGGGCTTGAGAGATGTTTAGAGGTAAGAAATATCAGAATAGCGCCAAGCAGATCGACCGCTCCGTCCAGTACGAGGCAAAGGACGCTTTCGAGCTCATCTGCAAGACCGCTTCCGCCAAGTTTGACGAAACCGTGGAGCTCCACGTGAAGCTGGGCGTTGACTCCCGCCACGCCGACCAGCAGGTCCGCGGCGCCGTGGTTCTGCCTCACGGCACGGGCCGCACCGTCCGCGTCCTGGTCTTCGCCAAGGGAGATAAGGCCGATGCCGCCCGCGAGGCCGGCGCCGACTACGTGGGCGAGATGGATATGGTTGAGAAGATCCAGAAGGAGAATTGGTTCGACTTCGACGTGGTCGTAGCCAGCCCCGATATGATGGGCGTTGTGGGCCGCCTGGGTAAGCTGCTGGGCCCCAAGGGCCTGATGCCCTCCCCCAAGGCTGGTACAGTCACCCCTGATGTGGCCAAGGCCGTGCAGGAGGTCAAGGCCGGTAAGATTGAGTACCGTCTGGACAAGACCAACATCATCCACTGCCCCATCGGCAAGGTGTCCTTCGGTCCCGAGAAGCTCAATGATAACTTCAACACCCTCATGGGCGCTATTATCAAGGCCAAGCCCGCCGCCGCCAAGGGCCAGTATGTGAAGAGCTGTGTCACTGCCTCCACTATGGGCCCCGGCGTCAAGGTCAGCACTGCCCGCTTGGTGTAATCAGCATCCCGCGTTTGATATGCTGGAGGCCCCGGATCAGTAAACGATCCGGGGCCTCCTTTTCTTATCTGCCCGGACACGAATGGACAGCCGCCGGACCCATCCGATCCTCCGGACCGGTCATCCCCGGAAGTGCCCGGCATCCGGCCAGCAGCAGCACGGCCAGTATCCCCGCCAGTACCGTCCGCAATATCTCTCTCTTTCTCATGCAGTCAGCCTCCATATCCTTGAAATCCCTCCTACTTCCTATAATACATCCTACAAATCTGTTTGTAAAGAAAAACATATCTTTAAAATCTCTATAATGTATAAGGCGGGGATATATACTATATGCAAACGGAGGGATGGGAATGGACTATATGACGTGGTTCCCCCAGCGGGTCGCGGAGCTGCGGCTGCAAAGGGACGTATCCGCACGGGATATGAGCTTATCTTTGGGGCAAAGCGAGAGCTATATCAATAAAATAGAGAACGGGCGGATGCTGCCGTCCATGGCGGGCTTTTTCTACATCTGCGAATACTTCGCCATCACCCCCCGGGATTTCTTTGACGCGGGCCTGCCCGCGTCCCGGGCCGCCGGGCCCGGGTGGGAAGCGCTGGACAAGCTGACCCCCGCCCAAGCGGGGCATATTTTGCAGGTGGTTCGGGATTTGGCGGAAAAGTAAAAAATACGCCCCGCCGGCTGGACCGGAGGGGCGTATAGGCGTATAGCTTGCGGTAAAAATTATGCGGCCTTTCTAGCCATCTCCACCAGCTGCTTGAAAGCAGCCTCGTTGTTGACGGCCAGCTCGGAGAGCATCTTGCGGTCGATGGTCACACCGGCAGCCTTCAAGCCGTGCATGAAGGTGGAGTAGTTCATCCCGTTCAGCTTGCAGGCGGCGCTGATGCGGGTGATCCACAGACGCCGGAAATCCCGCTTCTTCAAGCGGCGTCCCGTATATGCGTAGGTCAGGGATTTCATCACCTGCTGGTTGGCCATTTTGAAGTGCTTGCTCTTGGCGCCCCAGTAGCCCTTGGCCATCTTCAGGATTTTGTTCCTTCTCTTGCGGGTCATCATCGCGCCCTTAACTCTTGCCATAGTATAAGCCTCCTATTCTAAAGCGTATCGTGTCGTACTTATTTGTAGGGGATCATCTTGCGGATGGCGGACTCGTTGGTTACGTCCGCATAGCCGCCGGCGCGGAGGCGGCGGGTGCGCTTGGTATCCTTCTTGGTGAGGATGTGGCTCTTGAAAGCCTTGGCCCGCTTGACTTTCCCGGTCTTGGTCAGGTTGAATCTTTTCTTGGCGCCGCTATGGCTCTTCAGTTTCGGCATAGTTGATTACTCCTTTTCTTACTTCTTGGGGGACAGGAACATGGACATATTCCGGCCCTCCAGCTTGGCTCCCTTATCGAGGTTGGCGATCTCGGCGCATTGCTCCGCAAACTTGTCCAGCAGCTTCCGGCCGATGTCCGTGTGGGCCATCTCCCGGCCGCGGAAGCGGACGGAGACCTTCACCCGGTTGCCCTCGGTCAAAAACTTCTGAGCGTTCTTCAGCTTCACGTTGAAGTCGCCCACGTCGATCCCCGGGGACATACGGATTTCCTTAATTTCGACCACGTGCTGGTTCTTCCGGGCCTCTTTTTCCCGCTTGCCCTGCTCGAACCGGAATTTCCCGTAGTCCATCAGCTTGCACACCGGGGGAGTGGCCTGGGGCGAAATCTTCACCAGGTCCATGCCCTTTTCGTCGGCGATGCGCAGCGCCTCGTCCGCGGACATAATTCCCAGCTGTTCGCCGTCGCTGCCGATCAGGCGCAGCTCCTTATCCCGAATGTCCTCGTTCAGTTGATGCGATACAATGCTAATGACCGAAGCACCTCCTTCAACATTTTGCCACATGACTGCAAAACAAAAGCGCGGATGCCAAACCGCACCCGCACGAACACACGCGCCCCGCCAACGGGACGCTGTCTGCCGTATCGACCTCTTTGCCGGAGCGGGAGGTGAGGCGGGCGCACCCTGCCTGCTTTGTTTTCTCGTCTACTATACCAGTCTCGGGGGCGGTTGTCAAGGGAAATTTTTCTCCAAGGTTTGATTTTATCAAAAAAAGTACTTGTGAAACAGATGTTTCTATGCTATAATAAAGCGTTAAGAGACGCCGTGGAATGGGCGGCGGGCCGCCGGGCCATACTGGAAGAAAGAGGGGGACGTGCCATGGGACTCCATGAGGGGCACCGAGAGAGAAAGAGGGAGCAGTTCTTTCGCTGCGGCGCGGAATCCTTTGCCGACCATGAGCTGCTGGAGCTGCTGCTGTACTACGCCGTGCCTCAGCGGGACACAAACGCCATCGCCCATGAGCTGATGGCCCGGTTCGGCAGCCTGCGGGGCGTCCTGACGGCTCCGGAGGAGGAGCTGACGGAGGTGCCCTATATTAAGGAAAAAGCGGTATTCCTCTTCCGGCTGGTGCCGGCGCTGTACCAGCGGCTGCTGGCCGGCGGGGAGGGGGAGGAGGTCGTGCTGAACACCCCGGAGCGGATCGGGGCCTTCTTCCGCTCCCTCTACGCCGCCCAGAGCGAGGAGGTCATGTACCAGCTCTGCCTGGACGGCAAGGGGAAGAAGACCGCCCTGTATAAAGTAGGGGAGGGCGATGTGGGCAGCGTGGGGCTGAATGTAAGGCAGATCATGAAGAACGCCCTGCGGGCCCAAGCGGTAATGGTGGTCCTGGCCCACAATCACCCCAGCGGTGTGGCCCTGCCCTCTCACGAGGACCAGATTGCCACCCGCATGGTCCGTAACGCGCTGGGGAATATGGAGGTGTGTCTGGCGGACCACATCATCGTGGCGGATAACGACTATGTATCCATGGCGGAATCGGGATTGCTGTAAGGAGGTTGCCTATGCCCGCTTTTGAAGTTGTTTCTGAATACGTCCCCTCCGGAGACCAGCCCCAGGCCATCGAAAAGCTGGCCCGGGGCATTGAGGACGGCCTCAGGGAGCAGATCCTCCTGGGTGTCACCGGTTCGGGCAAGACCTATACTATGGCCAAGGTCATCGAGGCGGTTCAGCGCCCCGCCCTGATCCTGGCCCACAACAAAACCCTGGCCGCCCAGCTGTGCGAGGAGTTCAAGGAGTTCTTCCCCAATAACGCGGTGGAGTATTTCGTCAGCTACTATGACTACTACCAGCCGGAGGCCTACATTCCCCACACAGACACCTTCATTGAAAAGGACGCCTCCATCAATGAGGAAATTGACCGCCTGCGGCTGAGCGCCACAGCGTCTCTGCTGGAGCGGCGGGACGTGATCGTGGTCAGCTCGGTCAGCTGCATCTATGGCCTGGGGGAGCCGGAGGATTTCGAGAAGATGATGGTCTCCCTGCGGGCAGGGGCCCAGATGGAGCGCAATGAGCTGCTCTCCCGGCTGGTGGACATCCGCTACGAGCGCAACGACATCGCCTTCGAGCGCAATATGTTCCGGGTCCGGGGGGACACGGTGGAGCTGTGGCCGGCCTACTGGAAGGACAGCGCCATCCGGGTGGAGTTCTTCGGAGACGAGATCGACCGCATCAGCGAGATCAACCCCGTCACCGGTACGGTGACCCGCCGCCTGACCAACATCCCCGTCTGGCCCGCCAGCCATTACGTCACCTCACAGGAGAAGATGGACCGGGCCATTGTGGAGATCGAGCAGGAGGTGGACGAGCGGGAGAAATGGTTTGCGGAGAACGGCAAACTGGTGGAGGCCCAGCGCATCCGCCAGCGGACCATGTATGACATCGAGATGATGCGGGAGCTGGGCTACTGCAACGGCATTGAGAACTATAGCCGGGTGATCTCGGGTCGGCCGGTTGGTTCCCCGCCGCTGACGCTGATGGACTACTTCCCGGAGGACTTCGTGCTGTTCGTGGACGAGAGCCACGTGACATTGCCTCAGGTGCGGGCTATGTTCAACGGCGACAGGGCGAGGAAGGAGAGCCTTATTGAGTACGGCTTCCGGCTGCCCTGCGCCTTTGACAACCGGCCCCTCAAGTTCGACGAGTTCCAGACCCGGTTTCACCAGGCGGTGTACGTCTCCGCCACGCCGGCGGAGTATGAGCGGAGCCAGGCGGACCAGGTGGTGGAGCAGGTGATCCGTCCTACGGGCCTGTTGGACCCCATGGTGGAGGTCCGGCCGGTGCAGGGGCAGATCGACGACCTGATCGGGGAGATCAACGCCCGCTCGGCCCGGTCTGAGCGGGTGCTGGTGACCACGCTGACCAAGAAGATGGCGGAGGATCTCACTCAGTACCTCACCAGGGCGGGGATCAAGGTGCGGTACATGCACCACGACGTGGAGACCATCGAGCGGATGGAGCTGATCCGGGATCTGCGGCTGGGGGAATTCGACGTGCTGGTGGGCATCAACCTGCTGCGTGAGGGCCTGGATATGCCGGAGGTCAGTTTGGTGGCTATTCTGGACGCGGACAAGGAGGGCTTTCTCCGCAGCGAGACCAGTCTGATCCAGACCATCGGCCGCGCCGCCCGAAACGCGGAGGGCAGGGTGATTCTCTATGCCGATACGGTGACACGCAGTATGCGCGCGGCCATGGACGAGACGGAACGCCGGCGGAAGATACAGGATGATTTTAATAAGGAGCACGGCATCGTGCCCAAGACGGTGATCAAGTCGGTGCGCGAGATTCTGGAGCTGAGCAAGAGCGAGGCGGAGACCCAGAGGCGGTCCGGCAAGAAGCTGACAAAGTCCGAGGCGGCGGAGGAAATTGCCAAACTGGAGAAGCAGATGAAGGAGGCGGCCAAGATGATGGAGTTCGAGTACGCGGCTGTGCTTAGAGACCGGATCATCGAGCTGAGGAAGGAAGCACAGTGACAATGCGATTCTAATCGTGCGTGTATTCTATTTTTTAATGTGTGGCAGGCGAGCTGTTACAACCGCGTTGCCGCAGTCCCCGGGGAGGATATGTGCTTCGCCGCGCCGAAAGGAGAGATATTGCTGTGACGACCCAGTCCCGTAAAATCATGGAGGACTTCCAAATCCGGAAATCCAGGAAACAAAAGGAGGCGTTCAGAGGCTGGCTCTGCGGGGAATTAAAAAAGGCCGGCTACGCGCCCGGTCTAGAAAAAGGCTTCGCCGCAAGGAATGTGGTCGCCGGCGACCCGGATACGGCAAAGGTCATCTTCTCCGCCCACTATGATACCTGCGCCGCGCTGCCCATTCCCAATTTCATCACGCCCCGGAATATGTTCTTCTATATCTGCTATCAGCTTCTGCTGGTGGTCCCACTGTTCCTGACGATAGCGGCGGCGGAGGGGATCCTCCTCGCCGTGATCGTGAAACTGCGATCCCCGGAGCTTCTGCTGCTGATGCCCTTCACATCCATTGTCCTGTGCGCGTTTTTTGTCTGGTGGGTCATCGACGGCCCCGCCAACAGGCACACCGCCAACGACAACACCAGCGGCGTCATCACGCTGCTGGAAACGGCCCTCTCCATGCCGGATGAAGATCGGAAAAAGGTCTGTTTCGTGTTCTTTGATAACGAGGAAAAGGGCATGTTCGGCTCCGCCGCGTTTACGAAAGCCCACAAGAAGGCAAAGGAGGAGACACTGAATATCAATTTCGACTGTGTCTCTGATGGGAATTTCATTCAGTTTTTCCCAGGCAGGAAACTGAAAACGGACGAGGCCACCCTGGAGCGCATCGAAGCGGCTTTCCCAGGAAATACGGAAAAGCGGACCGAAGTGGTCCGGGGCTTCGGCTTCTATCCCTCGGACAACACATTATTTAAAAAGGGCGTGGGCGTTTGTGCTTTGAAGCGCAGAAAAATCATCGGCTACTACATGGACCGTATCCACACCCATCGGGACACGGTGCTGGAGGAGGAGAATATCGAGCTGCTTCGCCGGGGGGCGCTGTCTCTGGCGGCGGGGTGCGGGAAGGAGGCTTTTTTATGAAGTATGAATGGCTGGAGGAGTTTCTGCTGTCCCTGCCCGGCGTGGAGAAGGATTTCAAGCTGGAGTGGCAGTGGGAGCGCTATATGATCCGGGGGAAGCTGTTCGCCGCCGTGTGCTCCCCAAGCGGGATGAAGGATGAGGCGTACAATGGACACGCCCTGGTAAACCTCAAATGCGAGCCCCGTATGGCGGAGCTGTACCGGGCCGAGTACCCGGAGGTGCTGCCGGGCTTCTACTGCGATAAGAGGAACTGGAACGCCGTGCTGCTGGACGGCGCACTGGAGGACGGGGTCTTGCGGGAGATGTGCCGCCAGTCCTACGACCTGGTGCTGGCAAAGCTGCCCAAATATGTGCAGCGGGAGATCGCCGGAGAAAAAAAGGATTGACATAGAAAATCTGTTTGGTTATTATAGGACTATACTGGTTCCGCAATCTGAACGCTACAGGAGACAACACCCATGCAGGATAAAATCTATATCAAAGGCGCACGAGAAAACAACTTGAAGAATGTGGACGTGGAGATACCCCGGGACAAGCTGGTGGTGGTCACAGGGCTCAGCGGCTCCGGCAAGTCCTCCCTGGCCTTCGACACCATCTATGCCGAGGGCCAGCGGCGGTACGTGGAGAGCCTGAGCTCCTATGCCCGCATGTTTCTGGGCCAGATGGAGAAGCCGGACGTGGACTATATCGACGGTCTCTCTCCCGCCATCTCCATCGACCAGAAGACCACCAGCAAGAACCCGCGTTCCACCGTTGGCACGGTGACGGAGATTTACGACTATCTCCGCCTCCTCTGGGCCCGGGTGGGGACCCCCCACTGTCCCGTCTGCGGCAAGGAAATCCGACAGCAGACCATTGACCAGATCATCGACCAGATCCTCTCCCTGCCCGAGGGCAGCCGTATCCAGATACTCGCCCCTGTGGTCCGCGCCCGGAAGGGCGAGTATGCCAAGGTCTTTGAGGACGCGCGGAAGTCCGGCTATGTCCGGGTCCGGGTGGACGGCAGCCTCTATGAGCTCACCGAGGAGATCAAGCTGGAGAAAAACAAGAAGCACAACATCGAGGTGGTGGTGGACCGCCTGGTGGTACGGCCGGACATCCGCCAACGGCTGACGGACAGCGTGGAGACCGCCTCCGGCCTGGCGGGTGGGATCGTCATCGCCAACGTGCTGGGGGAGGAGGAGCGGGATCTGCTGTTCTCCCAGAATTACGCCTGCGAGGACTGCGGCGTGTCTATCGAGGAACTGGCCCCCCGGATGTTCTCCTTCAACAACCCCTACGGGGCCTGCCCGACCTGCACGGGCCTGGGCAGCCAGCTGAAGGTGGACCCGGACCTCATCATCCCTGACGGGGACCTGTCTATTCTGGAGGGCGCCATCCAGTGCTCCGGCTGGAACAACATCCGGGGGGACGGCATCAGCCGCATGTATTTCGACGCCCTGGCCAAAAAATACAAATTCAAGCTGACCACACCCTGGCGGGAGCTGCCCAAGGAGGTCCGGGACGTCGTCCTCTATGGCACCAAGGGGGAGAATCTGGAGCTCCACTACGACCAGCCCCGGGGCAAGGGGACCCTGCGCCAACCCTTTGAGGGCATCTGCAACAACGTGGAGCGCCGCTATCGGGACACCCAGTCCGACGCGTCCCGCCGGGAGCTGGAGGAGGTCATGAGCGAGCGCCCCTGCCCGGCCTGCAGGGGCCGGCGGCTGAAGATGGAGAGCCTGGCGGTGACGGTGGGAGGCAGCAGCATCTATGACTTCACCACACTGCCCGTGTCCGAGGCCCTGGGGTTCATGGAGGGGTTGACCCTGACTCGGACCCAGTCCATGATCGCGGACCAGATTCTCAAGGAGATACGCTCCCGTCTGGGCTTCCTGCGCAGCGTGGGGCTCCAGTACCTGACCCTCAGCCGCTCGGCGGCCACGCTCTCAGGCGGGGAGAGCCAGCGCATCCGCCTGGCCACCCAGATCGGGTCCAGCCTCATGGGAGTGCTGTATATCCTGGACGAGCCGTCCATCGGCCTGCACCAGCGGGATAACGACAAGCTGCTGGAAACACTGCGGAAGCTGCGGGACCTGGGCAACACCCTGATCGTGGTGGAGCACGACGAGGACACCATGCGCGCGGCGGACTACATCATCGATGTGGGCCCCGGCGCGGGGGTGCACGGCGGACAGATCATCGCCGCCGGTACGCCGGAGGAGGTATCTGCCGACCCGTCCTCCCTGACGGGCCAGTACCTCAGCGGGCGGCGGTACATCGCCGTGCCCGGAGAGCGCCGGCAGGGCGGCGGGAGGACGCTGACCATTCGGGGGGCGGCGGAGAACAACCTGCGGAACGTGGACGTGGACATTCCCCTGGGGACGTTTACCTGTGTGACGGGGGTGTCCGGGTCGGGGAAGAGCTCCCTGGTCAACGAGATTCTCTTCAAGCGCCTGGGGGCGGACCTGAACCGGATGAAGTGCCGCCCGGGGAAGCACAAGGCCATCGAGGGGGAGGAGTTCCTGGACAAGGTCATCAGCATCGACCAGAGCCCCATCGGACGCACGCCCCGGTCCAACCCCGCCACCTACACGGGGGTGTTTAACGATATCCGGGAGCTGTTCGCCTCCACGCCGGAGGCCAAGGCCCGGGGCTACAGCTCGGGGCGGTTCAGCTTCAACGTCCGGGGCGGCCGGTGCGAGGCCTGCTCCGGGGACGGCCTTCTCAAGATCGAGATGCACTTCCTGCCGGATATCTACGTCCCCTGCGAGGTCTGCAAGGGCAGGCGGTACAACCGGGAGACTCTGGAGGTGCGCTACAAGGGGAAAAATATCTACGAGGTGCTGGAGATGACCGCCGAGGAGGCCCGGGAGTTTTTCAAGCCTCTGCCGAAGATCGCGGTGAAGATGGCGACGCTGTGCGACGTGGGACTGGGGTATATCAAGGTGGGGCAGGCCTCCACCACCCTCTCCGGCGGCGAGGCCCAGCGGGTGAAGCTGGCCACGGAGCTCTCGAAGCGCAGCACCGGCAGCACCATCTATATCCTCGACGAGCCCACCACGGGGCTGCACACCGACGACGTGGGCAAACTGCTGGAGGTGCTGCAGCGCCTGGTGGACGCGGGGAATACGGTGGTGGTCATCGAACACAATCTGGACGTGATCAAGTGCGCGGACCACATCATCGACCTGGGCCCCGAGG